>DATCRE010000378.1:0-2173 GCA_036569145.1 Cyclobacteriaceae bacterium | reverse complement strand
AGAGTTGATCCGCAGACCCCGAAGAAACAGAAAGAGTGAAGCTATACGTGCGCTGGTTGAAGAAACAAAAGTGACTACAGACGATTTGATCTTTCCATTGTTTTTAGTTGATGGTAAAAATCAAAAAGTGGAGGTTAATTCCATGCCAGGCATTTTCAGATTGTCAACTGATCTGATGCTGAAAGAGGTTGAAGCATGTCTGAAACTTGGCGTAAGAGCATTTGATATTTTTCCGGCAGTGGAAGATCAGCATAAAGACAAGTTTGCTACGAAAAGTTATGATAGCAATTTCTTTTACTTACAAGCTTTACGTGAAATCAAGAAACAATTTCCGGAAGCATGTATCATGACAGATGTGGCTATGGACCCATACAGTTCAGATGGTCATGATGGATTTGTTAAAGATGGTAAGATTCTGAATGATGAAACATTAGAGATCCTGGGTAAGATGGCGCTCGCTCAAGCCGAAACTGGTATTGATATTCTGGGGCCATCGGATATGATGGATGGAAGAGTAGGTTATTTGCGCAATGTGTTAGATAAAAATGGATTCACAGAAGTTTCCATCATGAGTTATACCGCCAAGTATGCAAGCGGTTTTTATAATCCGTTTCGTGATGCATTAGATTCAGCACCAAAATTCGGAGATAAAAAAACTTACCAAATGAATCCTGCAAACCGAACAGAAGCGTTGATAGAAGCTGAGCTGGATACAAATGAAGGTGCTGACTTTCTCATGGTGAAACCAGCTCTTGCTTACCTGGATATTATCAGGTTGTTAAAAGATAATTCAATATTGCCCATTGCTGCATACAATGTAAGCGGTGAATACTCCATGATTAAAGCTGCTGCACTGCGTGGCTGGTTAGATGGAGAGCGTGTTATGAAAGAATCATTGTTAAGTATAAAGCGTGCCGGTGCTGATATTATATTGACATATTTTGCAAAAGAGTTTGCTCAGTCATTAAAAGGCTAGATGATCTACAAGATCTGTTTATGGTTCATGTTAATTTTTGTTTCCACATTGGTGGAAGCGCAAAATCTGATATTAACTGATGCCGGACATGTTGCTGTAAAGAATAAACTGCAATATGTAAGAGATCCACACGATACCATAAAATTCAGCAATCTGAATAAAGTAACGTTCGTTACTCCCGACGATGAGCAACTTAATTTTGGTTTTGATGGAAGTCCGTATTGGATTAAACTTGAAATAACAAATCAATCATTGCAGCATGATTGGATGCTGGAGCTTGCCTACTCACCTATTGATTCAATTGATTTTTATATCCAGTATGATTCAGCATTTAATACAACGTGGATGCATAAAGTCTCAGGTGACAAATATCCCATTGGCATACGGGATGTTCCGCACCGACTTCCTCTTTTTACTTTTACTATCAATACAGACGAAAGCAAAACAATATACCTGCGAGTAAGAACGAACTCATCTGTTCAGTTGCCACTCACACTATGGCATCGAAATGCATTTGTATGGGCCTCATTCAAAATACAAATATTGAATGGTTTGTTTTATGGCGCCATGCTGATGATGATCCTGTATCAACTGGTTCTTTTTATCTCTATTCGCGATAAGATCACATTTTATTATGTGCTTACGTTATTATCCATGTTAAACATAGTATCTTTTTTTCAGGGTTATACATTTCTCTATGTTCATCCTGGAATTCCGATGTTTAACGATTGGTTTGCCATTCTTAGTGGGCCTGTTTTTGTGTTATGCTCAACATTATTGACAGGTGAGTTTCTCCACCTTAAACAACATAGCTCAACACTTCATAAATTAATGATTGGCAACATGGTTCTTGATTTAGCTGTGGCGCTTCTCATGGTGATCTTTTCGCATAACATATCTTACAAGTACCATCATTATTTCATTTTAATTCATTGCGTTATTGTACTCGTCAGCACATCATACTGTCTGTATAGAAAATATAAGCCAGCGCTTTACTATCTACTGGCATGGGTGACGTTGTTGCTCGCTGCTTCTGTATTTACACTAAGTAATCTTGGTTTTGTGCCGGGCTATCTGAGCACAAATTATATTGGCTTAATGGTGGGTTGCATTTTGCAGATGCTCTTCATCTCTTATGCTCTTGGTGAACGATGGAGCGAATTGCGAAAAGAGAATCAACGTGCCAAAGAGCTTGAA
>DATCRE010000377.1:0-20138 GCA_036569145.1 Cyclobacteriaceae bacterium | reverse complement strand
TTGCTCACCGGGTGAGGAGCAACGGCATTAAACGCTCCGGAGTGTTGTTCGTCTTCAATCATCTTTATGAAGATTGAACAAAGATCATCAAGATGAATCCAGCTCATCATTTGTTTACCTGTGCCAAGAGGTGAGCCAGCATACATGCGAATAGGAGTACTCATTTCTTTTAGAGCGCCACCCTTTTCACTTAATACTACACCAACTCTTATTTTTACAACACGAATGCCAAGGTTGTTAATCTTGTTAACTTCATCTTCCCATTGACGTGTAACTTGTGCTAAAAAGTCTTTGCCTGGCTCATCATCTTCATGAAAG
This sequence comes from Cyclobacteriaceae bacterium, assembly GCA_036569145.1. Taxonomy (GTDB): domain Bacteria; phylum Bacteroidota; class Bacteroidia; order Cytophagales; family Cyclobacteriaceae; genus DATCRE01. Next base: position 19,820 of record DATCRE010000377.1, on the reverse strand, counting down.
ATTTTAGTATCATTCTCGAATCCATAGTAGCCAATAGCTGAAGCAGAGATAAATGTTGTAACATTATGATGACCTTTCTTCAATTCATCATACAGTAGCGCAGTAGATTTCGCACGGCTCTCCAGTATCTCTTGTTTTCGGTCTTTCGTCCAGCGTTTCTCGGCAACACCTGCACCAGCTAAATGAATGACTGCAGTAATGCCCTTTAGTGCCCCCGGTTGGATAACCTGTTTATCAACATTCCAGACAAATGATTTTACACCATCTTCTTTTTTAGATCTACCAAGGTGAGCTACTGAATAACCTTTGGCAAGCAGCATCTCTGTTAATCGTGTTCCGATTAAGCCTGAGGCTCCGGTGATAAGTATGTGTTTTACCATTTGAGTAGAGTCTTTCGTAACTAAAATTAGTTGTAGTTTATTGAAATAACACTAATGTTCTAAATATGTCTACGTACTAAATACAATTTATTTTCAAAAGGAAAGCTGCTTTTCTGATTATCGTTTCTGTTATGCGTTGAGTAGAGTCCATTTATAATTATTGCAACCATTACACTTGTAATCAAGTAAGTCAATTTCTGACAATTTTATATATTGAACTCCGATGAAAGATTACTATGAGATTTTAGGCGTGAGTCCAGCATCATCCTCAGCTGAGATACGCCGTATATACCGACGGCTTGCTTTACAATACCACCCAGACAAAAATCCATCGCCAGAAGCTCAAGCTACATTTCAGGAAATCAATGAAGCCTACGAAATTTTAGGAGATGAAGAAAACAGAAGACGGTACGATCTAAAAAGGCAAGCGCCTTCAACACCTGATTTAACGCCCGATGATATTTATGCGCATGCTAGCCCGGCATACCGCGATCCAGCCTATCGAAGACGTCAACCACAGTCAGCAACTCCACGCGTTAACGAGAATGTTGAAATGATGAGAAGGTATCTTCCATACATAAGCTGGCTAACCTGGGCGGGTCTTGCAACAATGGTAATTTTTATGCTTGATTACACATTACCATTTCTGCATTCAACTGAAAAAGTGATTAAGACAACCGTTACACATGTAAAGGGTACATCAAGTTATTTGGTAAAAACTACCAATCATTCAGTACGACTCTATGATGGTTCATCATTTGAGAATAATACAGATGTTGATCTTGAATACACACCAATTTTACAAGTAGTCTTTAAGATCGTCGATCATAATCGTACCGAAAAGATTGCTACCTCGCGGGGTGTTTATGGGCCGATTTTCTTTTTACCATTACTTCTTTTCAGCACTGCCATTGCAGGATTCTTTTTGCGAAAGAATATTGAGTATTCTTTCAACATAAACATTACGCTTGGGTTGATGTGCATCATAGTGATCTATCTTATTTTAAGAGGTTGATAAAATAAGCTAGAAGGATCAAAGAGAGTTTTTAAAATGAGTACAATGTTTATGCGCATATAATATCTGGTACTATACTTCTATTTTTGTAGTTTCGTAAATTGAATAATCTCTGTGATGAATAACCTCAAAAGCTCTATTTTTTTTATTGCCTTCATTATTGTTGGTAATGTCTATAGTCAAACAGTCGCTACAAAAAAAGAAACAGCACGCATAAAGGGTGAGAACCAAGACGGATATGCAACAGACCTTGAAGGCAATGCTGACAACATTAATTCAGCCTTTGTAAAGTATTTGAAAACTTTTGGCAAGGTTAAACAAACCTCTGACTATATCACATTGACTGAAGCAACCATCAATGGTAAAACTTATATACAACCCATTTACGGAGTAACGAAATCAAAAGACAAAGATGCACAAGCATGGATTGGCATCAATCCTAAAGAGTGGTCAACTGATGCCGATGAAGTCTCTAAACATTTTGAAACATTGATCCATGATTTCGGTGTACAGTTTTATCGTGATAAAATCCAGGAACAGATTGATGAATCCAACCGCGCACTAAGTGCAGTAGAACGTCAGCAACAACGTTTCTCTAACCAGAACCGCGATCTTACCATGAAACTTGAAGACAACAAACGCGAAAAAATTCAACTTGAAAAATCGCTTGTCAACAATAAGGCTGAGTATGATTTACTTTTGAAGAAAATAGAGAAAAACAAAAAAGATCAGGATTCACTAACAACCTCTAACGAACAGATTAAAAAAGTAATTGAGGCGCAAAAGGTGAAGCAAGGGAAGGTGAATTGAAAAAGAATTCACCTTCATGACTAAATTACTTTATGTCAAACTTTTCTCTATTCAAAACCCATTGATAGCTAACTGTATCGTAAAGTGATGCATCATTCGGCCACTGCACGTAACTCTTCATCTTCAAAAATTCATCCACTTGTCCTTTAACCATTTTTTCAAAAAGAAACCCACCTTTTGCTTTAGCCTCTTGTTCGGTAAGAATAGGTGTTACAAAAATTTCTCTAAATCTCTCTAAAGCATAGTTCTCTCCGAGTTTAAAATATCCTCCTACAGCTCGTCTCTCTTCAACTCTATTGCCCGGTCTCAGTATTAAAAAATAATTTATACCTTTTTCATCCTTATAAAATTTGTCAATAGAAAATCTTCCTGATGTTTTAGGATCAGTATAAAATGAACGGTGCTCAGGCTTGAACCGATCTTTCATTAGAGTATACGGTGGTGCAATAAAAATATAGGTTATAATACTTGCCTGTATGGAATCACGCTCAGATGCATCATAATAATTAGCAACATCATAATTGTTTTTCATTGTACAGCTTACCATTGAAACTGCTATCATGAAAATTAAAAAGTACTTCATAATAAAAGATAATTATTGCAGATGTATGGGCAAAAAAAGATCGGAACCCCGTGAGGTTCCGATCAAAATTACTACAATATTAAGAAAGAAATTAATTTGAGCTTGAGCTATAATCAGTTAGTTGAGGGCTCCAGTTAACCCATCCAGAAGTCCAATCGGTAGAACCAAATGCACCACGGTAAGTTACTACTTCAAAGCCACTGAAGCCGTCGAAGCTTGCTCCTGACGTCAACAATGAAGATGCAGTAGGAAGCAATGTAGGAGTTCCATTTAATGGTTCAAATACAGTCGAGCTTAGACCAGTGTCAGACCATTTTGCTTTTATTGTGTTCAAACCATTAAACCATAGTACCGGGCTTGTATTATTAATTTGTTTTTCACCTAAACCAGCCGAGGTTGAGTAAGCAAATACACCATTTGTAAATGCGCCTTCACCACCAGCTACTACACGGCCAATAGGGTTATTTGGATGCTTGCTTCCTGCGGCTGAAAGACCAAGTACAGTTTGCTCATCTGTTGTTGCAGCAGAACCAAAACCATTTGCACCCCAACCTTCCACACCTGCAAGGATGTTGTTCTTTAAAACTAAATTACCACTTGTAGCATTTGCAATTGTTCCGGGAGTTCCTAATTGATTATCAATGTAAATACCATTTGGATAACCAGTGATGATAGAGTTGATAACATCTTGCTGTGCATTTCTTCTAATCTGCGCACCATTTTGGAACTGTAAATTGATAGTTGAACCACTTGTAGCTTTACCACCAATGATTGTCATGTTAGAGAATTGAGCGCCAGTTATAGGTGTATTTGATGATCCGTTTGCATCATTATCACACTCAAAACCATTAGATCCTGACTGGTCAGCAATGCTCTTATCACGAATACCAAGACCAAATTGAACTTGACCACTGAAACCATTGTCCGTATCGAAATCATCATCAATACCTTTGTAGGCTACTAAGTGTGTCGCGTTAACAGTTCCACCGAACCATTCGTATGAATCATCATTAGCATAAGTAACCTGAATATGATCAAGTGTTGTGCCTGAGCCAATACTTCCAAAAGTAATACCGTTTATTTCCTGATTAGGATTAATAGGATAACCTGCATACTCAACACGAACATATTTCAATGTACCAGAGTTGTCATCAAGCACAGGCGATGCACCACCACCGTGGAATCCACCATAAGCACCTTCTAATTCTTCAATACCATCAGTTCCTGTAGAAACAGAACCTTTGAGATTATTTGCTGATTTTCCGCAAAGTACAACACCACCCCAATCACCAGAGATACGTGATCCAGGAGATTTTTCTGAAGTAAATACAATTGGCTTATCTTCTGTACCGATTGCTATTATTTTGCTACCGCGTTGAACAATCAATGTTCCACCAGGTGTACCTACTTTACCATAGATAACAGTACCAGCTTCAATAGTAAGTGTTGCTGTTGCTGAGATTGTAGGAGTTACACCAGCGCCTGAATGCTCATCTTTCCCCACACGAACAAATCCTACCAATCGATAAATAGTATCTGCAGACCAAGTTGTATTTGTTGTGATGTTTCCCGTTACATCCTTGATATACTTAGGAGGTGTAGCTGTAATCAAAACAGAAAATGTTTTAGAAACTGATTGCTGGTCCTTCTTGTCAGATGCCTGAAAAGAAATAATTGTAGTAGAGCCTACAACAGCATCAGCTGGAATAGTATATTCTATAGCTACATCCTTTGTAGTTGCTCCAGCTAAATCAACATTTGGTAAAGCGGTACTAGAAGCGCCGTTTACAGTAATTGTCAATGTCTTGCCTCCTTCAGGTGCGTCTACTGTAACAGTAGTAGTTACCTTCTGGCCAGGTGCATTTGAAGTTGAGCTTGAACTTAGAGTAAGTGTAGGAGCGGCTGCATCTCCTGAACTAGAATCATTGCAGGAAGACAGGTACGCTACACTCGCTAGAAGTGTGACAATCATAACCGGAAATTTCCAATTTAGTATTGTCTTGATTTTATTTTGTTTCATCACAATATTTTTGGTTTAGTTTTTAAACTCGGGACAAACCTACAACCCGTGTATTACCTGAATGTTAAAGCAAATCGAACTTTTCTTTATGCTTGTTGAATGTCATTCAACTTTTTCTAAACAAAAAAGAGCATCTGGTTGTGTACACAAACCAAGATGCTCTTGCTTATATTTTTTTAAATGATCTTAGAGGAGTTTCCAGGTAAATCCTAACGAAAATACTTGTCCTGGTCTATATTTTTGAACAACCTGATCTTTAGATCTATCGAACTTGCCATCATCATTTCCATCTTGCAGGAATGTTACTGGCTGATTCAGAATATCAGTAATACCACCTTTTAGTTGTAACCTCTCTCCAATCTGTTTACTAAAAGTAAGGTCAAGAACTCCTCTTGGCATTACGTAAACATCCTTATAAGTTTTGTTTCCAACGAATACAATGCTTCGTCCAACAATGTTGTATAGTAGGTTAACCTGCCAGCCTGATTCTTGTGAGTTATAAAAAATTCCTGCATTTATCACGTAAGGAGCCTGTCCCTGCATAGGTCTCGAAGCTTTTCTCCCCGCGGTGTCGGCTGCATAAAGTTTAACAGTACTCTTAATCAAAGTTGTGTTAAACATCACACTTATGTTATTAAGTAATTTCGAATCCGTTAAACCATTTAGAGATTTCTTTATCTCAACCTCTGCACCAATTGAGTTTGCATAGTTTGCATTCTTGAAGAAAATTTGCTTCAAGCCTCCACCTGGACTATTAATGTCAACTAAAGTTTCGATAGGATCTTTAAAGTGTTTAGAGAATAATCCGAATGTTACCATTTCCGTTTTGCTGGGATAATACTCCCATCTCAGATCAACATTTTGAATCGTGGCTGTTCGCAGAGCTGAATTTCCTCTGTACAAGAAATTAAAATTAAAATCAAAGTATGAGAAAGGTGCAAGCTCACGAAACTCAGGTCTGTTCAACGTTTTGCTGTATGCTGCCCTTACAAGCATCTTGTCTGTAAAGTTATAGCTTATATTTCCAGAAGGTAGTATGCGATTGATTTGATTTTTGGGATCAACTGGAGCAGGTATAAAATCATCATAGCTGTGAAGTTGTTGTAAATTATTTTCAACGCGAGCACCTGCATCTAACTTGATCTTTTTTGTAAATGGAATTGACGTCATTAAATAATATGCTAACAGATTGTTAGACGCCTTGTAACTGTCCTTCTTATAAGTCAACTCAGCTAATTGTATACCTGTTGTGTTATTTATGTTTTGTGGTTGAAACAATTCTCCAATTGTTAAACTCTCAAGACTGTAGTCAAAACTTGCACTTTGTTTGTAACCTATGTTACGGGCCGAAAATGTGCGGCTTTTGTTTTCAAAGAAAAAGCCTCCTTTTATTTCAGGATTTCTCAAAGCATCTTCTAAGAAATTGAAACGGTGTTTTATTGAAAGTCCGCCCGAATAAGCTGTCTCGTTTAGCTTAGAATAGAAACGACCCAAGGAGTTAGGAAGAGTAGTATTTGGTACAACAATTTGTGCGCCGCCGTTGCCATCAAGATTTGACAAATATCTTTTGTAGTCTGGCTGATCTCGGTATGAGTTGTTATAACCAGCAACCCATTCTACAGTTGTTCTTTTATTAAAGAATTCGTGAGTGCCTAGAAGTTGTCCTGAATAAATTCCCCTATAGTATTTATCAAAACCTCCATTCTTTTGTCCTGCACTATTCTCAACACCTGTTCTGTCTACATATTGATCTTGTGAACTTTGGTTATAAAGGTTCTTAAATTCTATTATATGATCAGGGCTTAATTTAAATGCCCAGTTAAATAAAAATCCAGTTCGTACATATTGATTATACTGTTTATCGCTATAACCATAATTCTGATCAATCTTGCTTCCATTTTCAGTATAATCGTTTCTACGTACAGTGTAATTAGCAAACGAGTTTGAATAACTTAATGCACTGATATTGCCTATCTCAACAGATCCTATTCTAAATTTTTTATTCACAGTTAGTGTAAAGCGCTGATCAGGAGAAGCTGTTCCTTTTACGGGTGTCCAAAGATTTTTAAGTGATCGACCCACTTTTACAAGTTCATCACCTTGAGTATCACTTGTTACTTTAGTAGGAAATCCTGATGGCAGATCGTAAAATCCAGTATTGAAACCTGTGTTAAAGCCTTTATTTTTTTGCTGATGTAAATAATTCTCGAATGTAGTTCCAACACGAAACTGAGTGCTGTAGTCTAAAATGATTCCGTTCTCATCAGGAATACTTTTTGTAAAAACTTTCACTACACCACCAGCAAAATCACCAGGTAAATCAGCTGATGCACTTTTAAAAACAAGCATTCGATCAAGCTGACTACTTGGAATCATTGCGAATGAAAAGGAGCGAACATCAGTTTCAAGACTTGGTGCGTACGCATTATGAAGTAATACTGGATTATAACGCGCCGAGAGACCACGTATCTGCACAAATTGATTGTCCACTATGGTAATCCCTGGAACTCTCCTCAACACTTGTGCGGCATCTCTATCTAGTGATCTTGATATCTGTTCAGCCGTAATACCAGATACAACTAACTTTGATTCTTTGATAGATCGAAGTAATTCAAAATCAGTATCAGTTTGTCTTTTGGCTTGAATTACAATTTCCTGAAGTTGTGAAGACTCTTCTGCTAACGGAATTTCAAGATTAACTCTTTTAGCATCTTCAACTACTACATCAGTAACAATATTTGTTTTATATGTAATAAATGAAACCTGAATATTATATGTGCCAGCAGTCAGTTTTGAAATCTCAAATTTGCCTTCAACATCAGTAGAAGCTCCATTACTTGTGCCCTGTATTAATACGTTGGCACCAATAATAGCTTCACCTGTTACAGCGTCTTTTACGACACCTGTGATAGAGCCCTGACCAAATGTCAGTGCAGAAGCAAACGTTAATGATAGTAGCGATAGTAAAATTCTCCGCAGCATAGTAGTATTTCTTTGCCGCAAAGGTCACGCTCTAATATTACCTGATGTGAACGCCTGTGTTACGAAATTGTTAAGGTGTTAACATGGAAATGATAACATCAAATACTTCCGAAAAGCGTTTTTTGAGTTGTTTAAAGATTATCAACTACTTACTAACACATGTTCAGTTACAGAATTGTTATCTGCTTTAAAATATTTTTACTGAATTGTTATGCATCTGCAGTTATAATTTCCAAATGTTATTTGCTGATGGGTACCTTACTCAAAATAGCTTTGATAATATCAGATGTTTTGACGTTATCTGCCTCAGCTTCGTAATTAAGAATGATCCGGTGATTCATTACATCCTGGGCAACTTCTTTAATATCTTCAGGCAAAACATAATCGCGACCTTCCATATAGGCCAACGCTTTAGAGGCAAGATTAAGATTGATGCTGGCACGGGGCGAGACTCCAAATTGAATGTATTGAGCCTGCTCTCCCAGCTTATAATCCATCGGCTTACGAGTAGCGTATACCAACTCTATAATATAGCGCTCAAGCGAATCTGAAATTTTGACTTTATTAACCTGATCGCGAACGGAGAAAATATCTTCTTTTGTAAGAATTGTATTTACCGTGAAATCAAACTTCATGTTAGAGATACGCCGCATGATTTCAAGCTCCTGATCTTTTGACGGGTAATCAACAAATACTTTCATCATAAACCTGTCAACCTGTGCTTCAGGCAGAGGATAGGTTCCTTCCTGATCAACCGGGTTTTGTGTGGCCATTACAAGGAAGGGTCTGTCTAGCTTAAAAGTAGTTTCGCCAATAGTTACCTGCTTCTCTTGCATGGCCTCAAGCAACGCCGATTGAACTTTAGCCGGGGAACGATTTATTTCATCAGCTAGGATAATGTTGGCGAAAATTGGGCCTTTCTTAACCTCAAACTTGCCCTCTCGCTGATTGTATATCATAGTTCCTACCAAATCAGCAGGTAAAAGATCGGGGGTGAACTGGATTCGCTGAAAATCAAGATGAAGAATCTGCGCCAGAGTACTGATGGTCAAGGTTTTTGCCAACCCTGGAACACCCTCTAACAAAATATGGCCATTGGTAAAAAGACCAATGAGCAGGCGGTTAACCATATACTCCTGGCCTACCACTACTTTGCCCATTTCTGCAAATACCTGGTTTATTTTCTCTTTATGTTCCTGGTGCTTGTCAACTGAAACTATGTCCATAAACGTTCAAAATTTATTGCTGATAAAAGTACCGCAATAATAAAGATTTAGTTTAAAAATTGTGAGGAGAAGGTTAGTTAAAGGGTTTAAAGTTCAATGTTTTAGGTTGGATTTGTTCAGCTACCCCACATCGATGAACATTCGCGAGCGAGCTGCCATGAATATTGACAACCGAGGGATTCGAATCAGGAATCTAAACTTTACGATAGTGAACCTGGCCATTGGGTTTGGTGAGACGCAATTTGCCTTCTTTGAACATGACCTCGGCTACAAAAACAACCTGTTGGATAAGGCCAGGCCAGTTATCTTTATCTATTTTGCGGGCCACATCAGCTGGTACAAAGGTCTTATCAGGACCGCATTCCTCAGCCACTTTTAGAATTGTTTTCCGAATATCTTCAGCGTATTGCACGAACGATATGTTAGATCACTTAGGCATTGCTAACATCAATTGCCTTAATATTGTTCAAAATTTAAAAAGAGCAAGAACCAGCCAATTGTTGATAGAGTCTTAAAATGATGGAATTGTTTTATTTTGATCATTACTTTTACTTATGACGAATGAAAATTTTACCCAGGAAGAAGATGATGAACTCTACATTCATCATCAGATTACTGCGGATCCCAAGCAAAGTCTGATTAGGATTGACAAGTTTTTACAGGACAGACTTCCTAATGTAACCCGAACTAAAGTTCAGGGTGGCATTCATGAGGGATTTGTTAAGGTCAATGACAAACCTATAAAGCCCAATTATAAGGTTCATCCTGGTGATGTAATAACAGTTGCATTTCCAGAGCCTCCTCGTGACACAGATGTTATAGCCGAGAACATTCCACTTGACATTGTTTATGAAGATGAACATTTGCTCGTGGTTAATAAACCTCCTGGAATGGTAGTGCACCCGGCATATCAGAATTGGAGTGGCACATTGGTAAATGCGTTGACTTATCATTTTCAAAATCTTCCTGAAATGCCAGGTAATAATGGACGACCTGGCTTAGTCCACCGAATTGATAAGGATACTTCCGGATTGCTGGTTATAGCCAAAACAGAACAAGCACTAACATCTCTTGCCAAACAATTCTTCGATCATAGTATTGAACGAACCTACTGGGCACTAGTGTGGGGCATACCCGAACCTGCTCAGGGTACTATAAATGTAAATGTTGGTCGCAGTTTAAAGGATAGAAGAATAACTACCGCTTTTCCCGAAGGTGATTTTGGACGACATGCTGTTACGCACTTCAAAGTTTTGCAAGATTATCGTTACGTGTCCCTCATTGAATGCAAACTTGAAACAGGACGTACGCATCAGATACGTGCTCACATGAAATATCTTGGACATACCCTCTTCAACGATGCTACCTATGGAGGTGATGCTCCATTGAAAGGCACTATCTTTTCCAAGTATAAGGCGTTTGTTGAAAACTGTTTCAAACTGATGCCAAGACAGGCACTTCATGCACGAACACTCGGGTTTGTACATCCGCATACGAAAGAGTTCATCCGTTTCGAATCAGAATTACCGGAAGACTTTAAAGCTGTATTGGAGAAATGGGAGCATTATGTAAAATATACATAGTCGTCTCTTAACCAAGCGTTCTGCCATTCACCGAATAGAAATTTTTTAAGGGTTCGTTATAACGATCTTTAAGTGATACTATAGTTTAGCTGGCACCGTTTTTATTTTGGACAGAATAAAACTTCATTGTTACTTATAAATTTCAACAAACTTCATTCCTTATGAAAAAGATCATACTTACAACGCTTGTAATATTAGCCGGAGTCTTATCATTAAGCGCTCAGGTTATTGGAAAAGTTTTTCCGGATATGCAGGCAGAAAGTGTCGAAGATAAAGTTGTGAAGCTCCCTCAGGATGTAAAAGGTAAATATACGCTGCTGGGTTTAGCCTACTCAAAAAAATCAGAAGAGGAACTTAACTCGTGGTTTCAACCCGTGTTTGAAAAGTTTATTCAAAAAACAAACGGACTCATGTCTGGTTTTGCTTACGATGTAAACGTTTATTTCGTGCCCATGTTTACAGGTGTTAACGCTGCTGCCACTGGCACTGCCAAACGCAAGGCAATAAAGAATGTTGATGCTCAGTTGCTGACGTATATTTTATTTTATAAAGGTGAATTAAAACCTTATAAAGAAGCCCTCGATTTTGAGAAAAAAGATATCCCCTACTTTTTTGTACTCGATAAGGAAGGCAAAATTGTTTATGCAACTTCCGGAAAATATTCAGCCGCCAAGATGGAAGAAATTGAAGAAGTTATTGAATAAAAATCTTTTCGCTGATAATACTAGTGAACGAAAATCCATTGAAGTAAATTAGTAGATGAATTTTCTTGCACTTTTTTTTCTTTCACTTGCACCGGGTATTGCTATTGGTCTGTACATCTATCTTAAAGATAAACACGAGCGCGAACCAGTTCATTTATTACTGTTAAGCTTTCTCTACGGTACCGTTAGTACACTTATAACATACTCGGTAAGCTATCCGATCAACTTATACTTTCTTACAAAAGAAGCAGATGTTGTTGATCAATTTTACAATGCTTTTTTTAAAGTAGCTCTTGTTGAAGAGTTTAGTAAGTTTCTCTTCGTTCGGTTCGTTCTCTACTATAATAAAAATTTTAACGAACCATTCGATGGCATTGTGTATGCCGTTATGGTGAGTATGGGTTTTGCTACATTAGAAAATATCATGTATGTTTTTAATCAGGGATTTTTTACGGGCTTTCTAAGACTTTTTACTGCTGTCCCTGCTCATGCTACGTTTGCTGTTATAATGGGTTATTTCTTAGGAAAGGCCAAGTTCACGCACAGAAAAAGTGAGATTTATTATAGTATGGTAGCATTAATAACCGCTACATTCTTTCATGGCATTTATGACTATTTTTGGTTTATCTCTTATGTGCCCGGTATTTGGATAGGTGCAGTTGCTTCACTCTCCGTTGGATTTTTTCTTTCTCGAAAAGCCATTCATTTACATCAGATAGCATCACCATTTATTACGTTAGAGAGAGAAGAGTTCTCCAAAACTCTTGATAGTGGAGATGTAGAATCATCGCCTGAAGAATAGTTACCGAATTTTCTTTAGTATCGTCTTTTTAAAGAACCCTTTCTGAATAAGTTCTAACAGTTGCTTAGGTGTGGGATTAATCAGATACAATTTTTCAGTTGTTGAACTTGTGCTATCAATTTCTACTTCGAACGAAACACGCTCCAGATAATCGGAGAAACTTTCATCTTGTTGTTCCATAGCCATGTATGCTATATCACCATTCTTCTCCTGTTGAATAACACGAAGAAACCACTCTGGTCTTTTGTTAATGTTTAAAAAATAATATCCCTTATAAAATTTAAGCACCAGGCTATCGCTTAAAAAGGCTGCATCATCTGGGTTATGCCCAAGCTTATATCCTAGTGCTGTCACAAAAAGCGTATCTTCAATTTTACCTTCCTCATTTGGAATAACGTAGTTACCGCATAATTCTTCAGGCACGCTGGTAAGGCCCTTTTTGTCTTTTGGCTGAGCCGCTTTAAACGATACTTCTTTACAAGAAAAAAGTAACAGGAGAGCCAGAACAATAATGAAATTCCTTATAAACATTAGCCAATCGCTTTTACATAACTAAGGTATCGAATAAAAATCAGAATAATTTTATAAACTTTGTAGTACTTACAACTTTCAAAAGAGCCCTCGTGTCTATTGAGTTATCGGCTATTCTGAAGTGATATGAAGTTTTCGATTTATTTGATTTTGATTGTGGGGATTTTGAGCAGTTGCAGTTTGAGTAGCAACAATAACTTTAACTTAGCAAGTATCACCTATGATCTTAATTCATCACAGCTGGGATGGGGGGGTGATTTTGCTGATTATAAAATCAAAGACTCAGTCTCGTGCGATTTACACATTGAATCGGCAACGTTGCCTTCAAATTTATCTATCAATCAAAAAGCCATCAAAATTTCAGGTTCTAACTGGGACGACAATCTCTTTATGTTTTTAAAGAAAAAAGTTTCAGGCCTTAAGCCCAACGCTGATTATACAGTGGTTTTTGAGGTTCAACTGGCATCTGATGCTCCTCTTGGAATTGCCAAAGGAGATAGCGTCTATTTAAAGGTAGGTGCAATCTCTCAAGAGCCTAAAGCAATCAGAGATGGCGATTATTATAGGATGAATATCAATAAAGGATCGGGATATACCGGAGGCTCTGATATGGTAGTTCTCGGCACAATTGGCACCTCCTACAATGCACAAGGCTACTCCCTGATTGAAAAAAGTAACGACACTAACTCATCAAACCCATACATTTTAGGTCATACCAATGATAAGGGCGAGCTCTGGCTTATTGTAGGCACTGATTCAATGTACAAAGGTGCTTTAACTATTTATTACACCTCTGTTACTGTAGTGATCAGTATCTCACAATAAGATTTTCAGTTTATACCCTGCTATCCAGGTTGATGTTCTCAGATTCCAAACTTCAACCCCTGCTTCATTGCTTTCTGATATTTTTTATGATCGAAGCGATAGTAGTAAGGAGCTTTATGTGCACCACCAAGCTTGCGTTCATTAAGACGTTGTAAAATATCTAATGCCAGTATCTTCTTCTGAAAGTTTCTTCTGTCTAAAGATTTATCCAGAATGGTTTCATAGAGCTGCTGCAATTCAGGCATGGTGAATTTATCTGGTAATAAATTAATGCCTACCGGATAATCATTCAGATTCATTTGTAAAGATTCCAACGCTTTTTTAATGATGTCTCCATGATCGAGCATTAATTTCGGAATCTTATGCACATCAAACCAACGACAGTCGTCTGACAGAGAGTCTGGCATTGGTTTTACTTTCGAGAATTCAACCAATGCCCAATAACCAATTGTTATAAAACGTTCCATGAGCCAGCTGCTTCTCTTGGCTTTGATAGGTGCATTTTTTCCTTTGGTGCGTTCTCTGTTCGGATCGCCAAACGTGAAGAATTGTTTTAGAAAAATATCATTCAGACCAGTGCGTTCCTGCAAGATGCGTTCAGCGGATTGGTCGACATGTTCATCTTTATAAATAAATCCGCCAGGCAAGCACCATTGTTGTAAATCCTTCCATTTCAAAAGCAATACTTTCAATTGGTTTTCATGGAAACCAAAAATGACACAATCAATAGAGATATGCCTGAGAAAATATTCTTGACCATGTTCCAGAAATTCCTTCGTATCAAAGTTCTTATTGTTCAGCCTTTTCATGATTTGTTAAAAATAGGAAATCTAAATGCGGTTTGTTTAAAGGTTGTATGGATGAGACATAAAAAAGCCACGCAACTCTGCGTGGCCCTCTCTAGTGCAAGCAGAGAGTTAGATCTTATTTTCCAAAGTCAACAGTTGGTGCTTTGTCTGCACCTTCAGCTGATTTGAAAAATCCCTTTTCTTTAAAGCCTCCAACCATGGCAACAAGATTACTTGGAAAACCTAGTATGGCTGAGTTATAAGTTTGAACAGCTTCATTAAAACGTTTACGAGCTACTGAAATTCTATTCTCTGTTCCTTCCAGCTGAGCTTGTAAATCAAGGAAGTTTTGATTGGCTTTCAGATCAGGATATTTTTCCATAACTACCATTAAACGGCCAAGCGCTGAGCTCACACCATCCTGAGCTTGTTGAAACTGAGCTAGCTTATCTGGTGTAAGATTACTTGGATCTATATTAACCGATGTAGCTTTAGCACGGGCTTCAACTACTTTTGTTAAAGTCTCTTGTTCAAAATTGGCATATCCCTTCACCGTGTTAACAAGGTTTGGAATGAGATCCATTCTGCGCTGATAGTCTGATTCAACATCAGCCCAGGTTTTCTTAACCTCCTGATCTTTACCAACCATGCCATTATATTTAGCAATACCCCATAGGGCTATAATGCCAAGAATAATCCAGGGAAGAAACTTTTTAAATTGTTGCATATTCAGTGTTTAGTGTGTTTGTAATTAAAACCAAAGTTAAATATCGTGAATTAACGAAGCAGATAAAAGTTAGTTGTTTTTCATCTTTCAGAATTACAGATCCAGACTCAATTCGTACCTTCCATCATCTTCTCCGCACTATCGGCAATACGAAGTTGTTCAATGAAATTATCAATCTCACCATTCATTATAGCTGGTAAGTTATGTTGCGTATAGCCTATTCTATGATCTGTAACCCTGCTCTGTGGATAATTATAGGTTCTTATTTTCTCTGAGCGATCACCCGTTCTAACAATTGATTTCCGTGCAGCGCCTAATTCAGATTGTTGCTTTTCAAGTTCTATCTCGTACAGTTTTGTTTTGAGCATCTGCAAGGCGCGCTCGCGGTTAGCATGTTGGGAACGCTCAACCTGGCAGGTGATAACAATGCCTGTAGGTTTGTGCGTCATCTGCACTTTTGTTTCAACCTTGTTTACGTTCTGTCCACCAGCACCACTTGAACGTGCAGTCTGTACTTCAAGATCAGCGGGATTAATTTCTATGGCTACATCCTCTACCTCTGGCAGAACAACTACGGAGGCTGCAGAAGTATGTACTCTGCCCATCTGTTCAGTTGCTGGCACACGTTGCACCCGGTGTACTCCGGATTCAAACTTGAGCAGACCATAAACGCTATCACCACTTACGCTGCAAATAACTTCTTTATAACCACCGGCAGTACCTTCAGTAACATCCAGTACTGACATCTTCAAACCCTTTCGATCGCAATAGCGCTGGTACATTCTCCACAAGTCGCCAGCAAAAATAGCAGCTTCATCGCCACCGGTACCAGCCCTGATTTCCAACATTACATCTTTGTCATCATTGGGATCTTTGGGGATAAGAAGTTCCTTAAGGTCTTGTTCGTATTGTTGAATTTTTGGCTCGAGGTCATCAATTTCAAGTTTGGCAAGTTCACGCATTTCAGCGTCTTTCTCTTTCTCCAAAACTTCCTTCGCCTGTTGCAAGTGTCTTTTTGCCTCTTGAAACATGTTGTAACGATCCACAATTTTTTCAAGATCGCGGTATTCTTTACTAAGACCTGAAAACTTCTTTATGTCTTTCATGGTGTCGGGCTGCCCAAGAAGCTGCCCAACTTCCTCAAAACGTAATTTTAACTCTTCTAATTTCTCAATCATAATATGAAATGTGCGCAAAGTTAGTGAATAGACCTGATAGGTTTATTTCTAAATTGACAACTCCCATAAAGTTTGTTACCATCCATTGCACGCCATAGAAATCTTTAAATGATTAGGATTTTCATAACAACCCTAACACCTTTGCTTTTAAATCACGATCTGATATAATTTTTCAATATTTTATTCCATGAGACGATTCTTATATGTTTTTATTCTTTTGCTAACAGCCTGTGGTGGCAAACTTTCAGATGAACAACGAAAGCGAATAAAGGAGGATATGAAGCAACATAAAATTATGCGTGTTACTGATGCTGAAATAACAGAGGCAGCTTTTAAACAAGGACGCGATATAATGAAAGCCATTTCCCTCATAAAGAATAATACCACACGGATTGATTCAATTGGCAATGCATTAAAAACCAAAATAAAATGGATTGTACCTGGTGCTAAAAATGCATTGGAGATTGAGAATCAATTAATAGAAGCTTACCTGACAAGCTCAATTAACGGTGGCACGGAAGACAACGTCCAGCGACTTGGAACTGATTCTTTGTTATTTACACAACCTGTTACCGAAAAACTAAAAGATGGTTCTGAAAATGTGAAGGGTATGTGGAGCATTAGAATGGCTAAAAAGGATTTGATTTTGGCTATGGATAAATAGTCAATAACATATATTACTTTTTCATAACGCCTTTATATCGCCAGCAATCTACTACGTGATCATTCACCAGGCCACAGGCTTGCATGTGCGCATAAATTACGGTTGTGCCCACAAACTTAAAACCACGCTTAATTAAATCTTTGCTGAGTGCATCAGACTCGGGCGATGTTGGCGGTACTTCCTTTAATGTTTTACGTGCATTAACAATTGGTTTGCCTCCAACAAAACTCCAGATGTATTTATCGAATGATCCAAATTCTTTTTGAACTTCAAGGAAACGCTTCGCATTATTTACAGCAGCATTTACTTTAAGCTTATTACGAACAATACCAGGGTCCTGAAGAATCTTTTCAATTTTAGCTTCTGTGAACCGAGCTACTTTTACAGGATCAAATTCAGCAAAATTCTTACGATAGCCTTCTCGTTTGTTTAGTATAGTAGACCAGCTTAACCCAGCTTGTGCGCCTTCAAGAATAAGAAATTCAAAATGAACCCGATCGTCGTGAACGGGTTGTCCCCACTCTTCATCGTGATATTTTATGTAGTTGTCTGATTTGAGGCACCAGCCACAACGTATTTTTTCTTTCACAGGTGTTGAGTTTACAGTTCAGAACTAGTATTAAATATAATCAACTAATCTTGTCATTATAGATCACTTCATCCATTCATAAACGGTATAATGCGAACCATCCATTCCCATAGCTTCATACGTTTTTAAACCTTGTTCATTTGTTTTGTCGACATACAATCTTAACCCTATCATACCTGGATCATTCTTGATTTTGTTGATAAGATCATTATACATCATTTTAAAGACTCCTTGCTTCCTGTAACTTTCTTTAACGTAGACCGACTGTAACCACCAGATCATTCCATTACGCCAGTCACTCCATTCATAAGTTATCATGTGGCATGCAATGGGTTGACCATCATCTTCAGCTATTTTATAAACACCTCTTGTCCTGTCCTGAAACATCGCTTCAATACCTTTTCTTAGAACTGATGCATTCAATACTACACTTTCAGATTCGTATGCCAATTTACATTGAAAGTCAACCAGTACTTCCAGATCGTCAAGGGTTGCTTCGCGAATTACCATTATAATAGTGCTTGTTTAATATCATTGATCAGATCCTCTGCTTCTTCAATACCAACTGAAAGCCTGACCTGGTTGTTAGTAATGCCAATAGCTTTTCGTTCAGCCAAACTCATTTTTATATGTGATGTTTTCGCTGGTAACGCCACGGTAGATTCAACACCACCCAAACTTAAAGCTCGTCTGATCAACTTTAATTTATTCGTGAATAAATTAGCATCTTCCTTTACTTCGAAGGAAAGCATACCTCCAAAACCATCAGTCATCTGACTTTTAGCTATTAGGTGGTTGGGATGATCTGGTAAACCGGGATAGTACACTTTAGCTATGCGTGAGTCTGATTTCAGGTATTGAGCAATAGTCATGGCGTTATGGTTTTGCTGCCTGACACGTAATACTATAGTTTTTAAACTTCTTTCAACTAACCAGCAGGTATGGGCGTCCAGCGTGCCGCCAAAGTGCACGGCGCTTTCACGAATTTTGGCTATCCATGTTTTTGTTGATAGCACAGCTCCGCAGCATATATCACTATGTCCACCAATGTATTTGGTGCCACTATGCGTTACAATATCTATCCCCAGGTTGATGGGGTTTTGATTAACGGGCGAAGCGAAAGTGTTGTCAATGATCGTTACAAGTCCACGCTTCTTCGCGATTTCACTTACGGCTTTGATATCTGTAATGGCAAGCGTTGGATTGGAAGGGGTTTCAATGTAAATAACTTTCGTCTCTGGTCTGATGGCTTGCTCAACATTCATAGCATTGGTACTATCCACAAAAGTGTAAGACATGCCAAACTTTGGCAATTCATTAATGATGGCATGAAACGTTCCTCCATAAACATCATTTGGAAAAATGGCATGATCACCAGCCTTCATTACAGCAAATATGGTGGTGAGTATCGCGGCCATACCAGAACTGAAAACCAGACCATCCTCCGAATTCTCAAGTGCCGCCAATTTATCGATAACAGCTCTTTGATTGGGTGTGTTAAAATACCTCGGATACATCGACGCCGATACATCTTCATAATCATAAGCTGAAGAGGGGAAGACAGGTGTAACTATTCCTTTGTAAAGCAAGTCTCCTGGTGAGCCGGCATGAACGCTTTGAGTAAGTTTTGAATGTTTTTGATTTTTCATATAGCCCTTAACGTGCGAGGAACCAAACAGAGTTTCAAATCACAAATAATCATTCCTTTTTTTTCTTTATTTTTCACCATGTTTAACCCATAAATCCTTCCAACTATGAAAGACTATAAGTTCTCTACAAAGCATGGTGCCCCTATTGATCCGAATGACGCTAAACGATGGATCGATAAATATAAGACGAAGCACACTAACGAAGTGCACGCCTATTTTTTCGGAAGTGAAATCATCAGAAAAATACTTGACCATCCGGAGGCTGTAGGCATGCGCATTTACTTTGGATATGGTGATGAAGATAAAAAACAGGTGGTGCTTATTGGCTCACGCGAAGATGGCAGTAACATCTGGCCTGATGGTGTTGAAAAAGGAAGTGGAGGAAGCGGAGGTACCGTAGCCGATTCGGGTGCTCCATGTCCACCATATTGTTAATAAAGAAACCCCTCTTTATGACGCTTGAGTCATTTATGATCATTGTGCGATTGCAAATGCTTGTTTTTGCAATTGGAGCTTTAATCTCTTTTAAAAATTACAAAGCCAAGGATCTTTACATCAAGATTCTTGGTTTTGCTTTAGTCTGTTCAGTTATTGGTGATTTCTCAGGAGATGCTCTACGTGCTTTAAAAATCAATCCCAACTATGCATCATCAGTTTATCGCCTGGTTTCATTTCCATTAATCACTCTAATTTATTTTTATGCTTTAGGCCGAAAGAACAGAATGATTTTTCTGATCGTAAATGTCTGCTTTTTTATTTTTGGC
>DATCRE010000376.1:0-2504 GCA_036569145.1 Cyclobacteriaceae bacterium | reverse complement strand
GTTACTGCTAAAATCAGTTGTGTTCAAATACATAGCAATGATTTCTTCCTTGGTAAAGTTTTTTTCAAGCTCTACTGAAATGATCCACTCTTTTGTTTTCTGAATTACGCGACTTGGTAACTTGCCCAACTTTGCAAGTGGTCCGTCAAGACCCATCTCAGCATTTTTTGTAAAGAGATTTTTGGCAAGCTGTTGTGTGATGGTGCTTCCACCGCCCTTTGGGTCGAATGTTAACAACCCCCAGAAGGCACGAACGTAAGCAATGAAATCCATGCCAGAGTGATCTTTAAAACGATGGTCCTCAGAGTACAATAATGTATTTACCAGGTCGGGTGAAAGCTGGCTGTATGTAACCTGGCTTCGATTAAAGCGAAAATACCGGCCAAGGGAAACACCATCGGCAGAAATGATTTCGGACGAAAGATCATTCTCCGGATTTTCAATCTCTTTTAAACTTGGCATGCCACCAAAGAGTCCAAACAAATCGTTACTTACAGATATGACATACAACGGAAAGCCTATGACGAAACAAAAGAAAGCAATCCAGGTGCCTTTGATTACTTTCCTGAACCAGGGTTTCTCCAGAGATAAAATGTCATTGATTTTCCGGGTGATAGTTTTTGTTGAAGAATTTGATGTACTCATCTAAGCCTTTAGTTCGGTAAAAGATATCAAAATTGTCTTTCGTAATTACAAAAGTAGAGATTTTATGGTTTTCTAATACGGTGAAGCTGGGTTGCTTTTCGCTGAATGTTTTGTAGTACTCCAATGCGTAACTAATTCGTGGAAGTTCGGAGACCAGAGTAATGACGTAATTGTCATTCAACAGTAGGCTACTGGTTTTAAGAGCCAGATCTTTGAATGAATCGTTGTTGAAGTTCTCAAGCAACGCAGCAATTTGGTCGCCCATCTTTTCATCGCGCACAGAAACAATTACAAAATAGTGCGACTCCTCAAATGATTTGATATAATTGATGCCCTTCTCTTTCTCCTGTGCCTGGTGGAATGTCTTCGATGTCTCTAACAGCTTCTTGGCGTAAGGCGTAACATCAGCTACATCAGGATTTGTTTTGATAAACTCCTCAAGTTTGCTTTGGTATGTGAAAATGTCTTCTGTCTTACCTATGATCAGAATTTTCAGAAGCTGAAGATTAGGTGTGAATGATGTCTCACCCAACATAAGCGCATTGTTGATAATGTCAGTGGAGGCTTTAAAATCACCAGATGCAAAATTTTTGTACGCATCTTTATAGAGTTCTTTTTGTTTTTCAGCAGCCTGACTATTCTCTTGTATATAATTGGGATTAATAAGAATCTTGGCGAATGTGGTATGAGGATATTTTGTTGTTAGCAATGAAGCATATTGTGCCGATTGCACAGGGTCACTTTCTTTTGTAATGAGATAGAGCTTGTATAAAACCTCAGCAGTATAGTCTGACTCCGGAAAACGTTCCAGTAATTTTTTGTATGTGATGACCGCATTTTTATTTTCCAGCAGTTTGAAATAGTAGATATCACCAAGATTAAAATAAGCATCTTCAATTTTTTTCAATGCTTCTTTTTTCTGCTCGTCTGTTGTAGGAATTTGCTTGGCAAGCTTTTCAAATTCTGCCGATACAGGATCTGCCGGAGTTGACGTTTTTGAATCAGCTTCTTTTTCTTTAGGTGCAGTAGCATCGGCATCATTAGTACGAGATGTGCCAGCATTACTTCGCATTGAACGACGCCAGTTATCTTCTAACACCACTTCGCCCCAAATTCGTGAAAATTCATTCTGCCCTAATGCAATTGATGATGAGTTGCTGAAGTACCAGGTGGATTCATCTGTACCAGGATTGGTAGTGCCATCTGCATTGTTATCAGGATTGCCTTCATTTCCAAAAAGATTATTATTGGCAACATCGTCAATCTCAATTCGCGTCGGCTTTTTCTTTCTGCCTTTTCTTTCTGTTTTTCGTTTGGCCAACATAACAGAATCAATTCTATTACGCAATGTCATGGAGTCAAGATTGGCCATTGATAATAGGCTATCTTGCCATTGAATGGTTTTGATATTTTTTACAAAGGAGTCAAGGATGTCAGCACGTTCTTTTATTTTTTCGTATCCTTCAAAATCTTTTGGAAGTGATGTAAGCGCACTATCATAGTATGCCTGAGACATCTCATAATTTTTCAGTGTATCATAATTAATCTTTCCTAATTGTAAATAAGCTTCGCCATCAACACGTTTGTTTTTTCCTGTGCGTATGCTGAGGTTAAAGTCGGCAATAGCCGATTGAATATCTTTTTGCTTCAACTCAAACACACCCATTTCATAATAGATCTTATCTCTGAACTCTTTGTTCTTAGAGTCCTTCAATAATTTCTTGAATGACTTACGTGCGGCGTTAAGACTACGGCTGCGTGAAATTTCCGCTACCTGTGCAAGATAAAGACGAGCATAGAAGTCAACTTCATACTCAGGATTTGTATTAAGGCATTTACGATAATAATTGTAAGCTTCA
>DATCRE010000375.1:0-3477 GCA_036569145.1 Cyclobacteriaceae bacterium | reverse complement strand
TTCACAAAGCTATAGCATGCTTATTATTTGGCGCATCATAGCTGGAGTGGGAGTTGGAGCTGCCTCTATGCTTTCTCCATTGTACATCGCTGAAATAAGTCCTGCAGCTATTCGGGGAAAAATGGTTTCTATTAATCAGCTCACTGTAGTAATTGGAATTCTGCTGGCATATTGTTCTAATTTTTTTCTTGCTGACGTTGAAGACAACTGGCGCTGGATGTTTGCATCCGGATCAATCCCGTCACTGCTCTTTTTTGTCTGTGCTTTTATGGTGCCAGAAAGTCCGCGGTGGTTGCTTAGCAAAGAACGTGCTGATGAAGCTCGTAATGTGCTTGAAAAAATTTCTGGCAGTGTACAAGCCGACCAGGATATCAAAGCAATTCAATCGGGTATTAAGCGCAATGTGAAAGGACGCTGGTCAGATCTTGTTAAACCGGGAATTACTTTTCTTGTGATACTTGGTGTGACCATCGCCGTGTTTCAACAGATCTCAGGAGCGAATGCAGTTTTTTTCTATGCTCCAATCATTTTTGAAAAGAGCGGTATGAATGTAAAAGATCAGCTATTCCAGCAAATCATGATTGGTGGAGTGAACCTGATTTTTACGGTGGTAGCGATGCAACTGGTAGATAGGCTGGGCAGAAAGAAACTCATGCTCGGTGGTGCATCACTTATGGCACTGTGGCTTTTTCTTGTGGGACTTTGTTATCAATTTAATTTCTTCCACGGCTACACACTGACTTTGCTGGTGCTAGCATTCATTGCTACCTACGCTACAACACTTGCGCCTGTTACATGGGTACTTATTGCAGAGATCTTCCCCATGAAGATAAGAGGTATAGCCCTTTCAGTTGCAACGGGTATGCTATGGGCCGCGTGCTTTGCTTTGGCGTATGGCTTTCCTGTGCTTATCGAAGCGTTGTCGGCATCACAAACCTTTTTTCTTTTTTCAGGTATCTGCCTGGTATACTTTTTTATTCTGCTAAAGTATGTGCCTGAAACAAAGGGAAAAACACTTGAACAATTTGAAATGGAAGTTATCCATTAGTGAATAGTCTAAACCTAAAACAAACTATATGAACATTTCTACTACTACGAGAGGAATTAACCGAATGTGTTTGTTGCTCTTCCTGGCGTGGATTGCTGTAAGCTGTAATGATAATGAAAAGCCTTCAGTCAATTCTTCACCTGTTGTACAACTGACTAAAGACGTGATTGAGTCTTTCCCCAATACTCAATTCATCATCTCAGCAAATATTAGCGATGAAGCCGGGTTGCAATCCATAAAATTACAGAATGCAGAATGGCTGTTAGATAAGGAAATTCAACTCTCCGGCGCACCAAAACAATATGAATTACGATATAAGTTTACTGTACCATCTTCTGAGCAAATTGGCAGCGAACACACTATAAAAATAGTAGCAACTAATATTGGTGCAAAGAATACCGAGATTACTGTACCGGTTAATCTTACGCTTGATATCACTGCTCCAGCATTAACTGTTACTAAACCATCGGATGGAGGAAGTTACATTATCAAGTCGGGGGAGAGTGAATTCAAAATTGATATTTCATTTACGGATGACAAGGCCTTATCGGCACTTAAAATAACATGTGCGCCGCTTGGGTTGGATAAGGACATAACTCTTTCGGGAACTTCAGGAACTTATTCTGCTGATGTAGATTTCGATACACCGGGAACTTATGAAATCACTTTCAATGTGATTGATGCCACAGGTAATCAAACATCGATTACAAAAACAATAAAGCTTATTGACGCATTGCAGTTCGATAAGTTATTTCTGACAGATGTGTTTACACAAGCCGAATTAACTTCCGACCTGTTTGGCGTTCCAATGCTCATGACGTCTTCAAATGTTTCTGGTGAAACTGGCTATGTTTTTTCAACCAAATATTATTCAGCATCGGCAGGAACTCCAATAAAATTCATTCCACAAGAATCAGCATTTGATCCATTTGTATTTGGTGCAAACACTGACGTTGAAGGTGGATTGGAAATGGGTACTTCAGCACCCGCCATTACGCTGCCAGCAAAAGGCTACTACGATATAAAAGTCGACTTGCGTGACATGACATATTCCGCAACACTATACACTCCATCAGATGATCTGCAAGCAACCATGTTTATGGCAGGAAGAGGATTTGATGGACAGAACTGGGATCCTTCTGTAGCCACTGCGATGACAAAAAATTCTTCAAATCCTTATGAGTTCACTCTTCAAACCCAGCTTTACTATAACGACAATGGATCAGCAGGCACAGTTCAATGGATATTTATTCATAGTCAATCATGGAACATGCCTTACTGGCGATTTGATAGCGCGACACCACACAAAGTAATCCCTTCTATTAGCAGTGATCTTGGTGGCACCAATGTTAACATTATAGTTCCCTCTCCAACAATATATACGGTGACATTCGACTATCATCTGAATTACTGCAAAGTTGTGAAACAATGACTTTAATAAACCCCAAAAAAATTGATATGAAAATACGTTTAATAATTATTGGTATTCTGAGTTTCCTTTTGAATGGGACTTTGTCTGCTCAATCAATAACAGTCACCGGTAAAATTACTGAAGATGGAGGTAGCGTACTGCCTGGAGTGAGCGTTCTTATTAAAGGCTCTGGTGCCGGAACGACAACAGATTCTGATGGTGTGTATAACATCAGCGCAACGAAGGATGACATTCTGGTTTTTTCGTTTATTGGTTACAAGCCTTCTGAAATACAGGTAGGAAGTCAAACGAAAATTGATGTAGCTCTTCAGCCTGATATACAACAATTATCGGAAGTTGTGGTAGTAGGATACGGGGAAACCAGGAAGCAAGATCTTATAAGTGCTGTATCATCAGTAACATCGAAAGAAATAACTGAATTCAAATCTGGTAATGCGGCAATTTCTCTTCAAGGAAAATTGCCGGGTGTACGGGTGTTGCAATCAAGTGGTGGACCTGGCGCTCAACCTAACATTTATATTCGTGGTATAGCGTCGTTACAAGGTAACACTCAGCCGTTGCTTGTAGTGGATGGTGTTCCAATATATAGCGGTGGTTTAAACTCAATAAATAGTAATGACATAGAGCGAATTGATGTATTAAAAGATGCGTCAAGTGCGGCCATCTACGGAGCGAAGGCATCCAGTGGTGTTATTCTTGTAACAACGAAGAAAGGAAAAAAGAATTCAAGCAACCTGGAAGTTGGCCTGAATTATCAATTGCAAAGTTTGCCTAAGCCATTTAAAATGGCTGATTCACGAGAGTACATTGATATGCAAAGGCTTATCAATCCATCGTTCTGGAAACCAATTTCACCTGCAGCTCAAGATACAACAATCAATACTGATTGGTGGAAATCAGTTATTCGAAATTATGCACCATTGCTTAACGCAAACCTCAACTACACAGGAGGAACAGATAAAAGTACTTTTGCTGCAAGCTTGAGTTATTTTAAACA
>DATCRE010000374.1:0-12186 GCA_036569145.1 Cyclobacteriaceae bacterium | reverse complement strand
GCTGGCACTTACGTTCGGCAATAAACGGTTTGGTGAACTTCAGCGCGACATTTCAGATATCTCACCAAAAATGCTTTCGCAGGAATTAAAGGCACTTGAAGAAAATAAGATTATCACGCGCACGCTCTACGATAGCATGCCAGTGGTTGTTGAGTATTCATTGACGCCTTTAGGACATTCCATGAAGAAATTGCTGGACGAGATACTAATCTGGGGTGCTCATTTCCGGAAGGAAGTGCTGAAGTCATGAACGCTGTATCAGGAAATTTACTGCAGAGCGTCTCACCCAAAATATTTTTTGTGTTCTGTTGTTATACTGGACTCGCTTACCTGATGTTCAAAAATTACCAAGAGTTGATATTGGGACCATGATAGTGAGAAGTGGATACATACTGAACGGGTTAAAACGGGAACTTCAACACGCGTTCCGCTGCTGCTCAAGCATTAAAGATTATGGATGCTTATAAAAAGTATTCGCGGACCGGTGTGAGACCAATTAGAAAATGACATTTCATACTGCACGGCATACTTTCGCAACTACACTGACTTTAACGAATAGGGTACCGATTGAGACCGTGAGTAACATGCCCGGACATAAGACGCTTAGATGCTGGGGCATAAAAACATACGAACAACCCAGATTTATGCCAAGGTCGTTCAAAAAAAGTTAAGCAATAACATGCGAGAACTTCGTTCCAAACTTCATAGTAAAAGTCAGATCCAAAAATGACTCGTGTTAGGCTTCAAAAGTGAAAAGATTGCCAGTGGTTAATCGAACAACATTCAATTATGGCCCAATTTTGCCGGGGGGTATCTGACAAACGATGCATTTGGTTTGTTATTTAACGTTGCCGGTTACGCTCCTGTTTTCGTATTTCTCCCGCTCTGTTTTCAACTCAACTATCCATTTGAAATACATTTCCTTTGGCATTTGGCGGTAGCCAAGTTCATGGATATGAACGTAAAGGTTCTGCATTTCAGTAAACATTGTGTTTGCTGTTTCTTTGTGATCCCTGCTTGCATTATTTTTCACAAAGCTGTCATGTTTGAATTTCAGCGTTTCTGCTTTTAGGATAAGGGCGTTGATATAGTTCGGAAAATATTGAAGTGCAGTATTGCAGCATCTTAGAATAAACTCTGGATCAGGACTTGCCATCCTTCTCTTGTATCCTTCGGCTAAGTCGGTCAAGCAAATAGCAATGCTTTCCTTGTCATCTAATGCTTTCATGTAGACTTTGTTCTGAATGGCGTCAAGGTGAATATATCCTGAAGCCATAATCCATGCGTCAATAGGGAAGGCGGCACTGGTCAACTCGGTATTGTACCAGCCATTTTTTATGCTCTGATGTTTTATATAGATATGGTTTGGTGCTAAAGCCAAATGCGCCGCAACGCCCAATTCCTCTGCGAGAATCTTGTATAAAAAAGGTAGTGAATGACAGTTACCAGAACCATTTGTTAAGAGCTTAGAGACAAACATTTTAGTCCAGTCTTTATCTCCAAAGAAATCATCAAAATCATAACTGAAGGGCTTATAACCCATTCCAAAATTCCCAACCAACGGGTAATACGTTGTGTCGGTCATTACCTTAAAAATGGAACCCCATTTTGAAACATTGCTCTTATCTTTCTTATCGTACAGCAATGTGTTAGTAGCTTGAAAATGTTCGCATCTTTTTGCGAGCTCAAAAATACCATTGTAAAAAGCCGCGGTATCGATCTCTTTTCCCAAATATGCTTTTTCGGTGCTTAAAACAGCTTTCTTAAAACTCAACTTTTTCTGACCGCTCAACATTTCATCAATCACTCGAAAGGCTTGATTATATCTTTCCTTTACAACCAGATTTGTTGAATCAACACTTTGACAGAAACCGGAATGAACAACCATCAGAACTATTAGGTAGGTAAGAATCTTCATCAGTTTTTCTTGCGGTTTTTCCTTTGATTTTCCTGAAAAAAGTCATCCTCCTGATCTGGTTTTAACTGGCTGTCACCACTATTCTGACTAATTATTTGATAATGAACACCAATCCACACGCTGTTGTGTGGGCGAACCTCGTCTTTTATAAAAAAAATATCACGTGGAAATTTGTACCTCTTAACAAGGGAATCAATTACCACTTTACACCGCTTCAACCCAATAAATTCATCCCCCATGATTTCTTCCCAAGAACTATTACCCGAGAGGACAATCTTGCAGTTTTCAGATTTTAAATTTGAAAAAAGAGTATCGATATATAGCAGCTCTAAAATTCCATTCTTTGAAATCGACAATGCATTTGCATCAAACTGAACTATATGTGCTCTATCTCGCGCAATTTCGAGCATGTGAATGTTGTACTTTATTTCATCGGTGTTCTTTAGGGTGTCAATCAAATTTTCATATTTCAACACGATAATGTTATTACCCCGTAATTTTTTCTTCGGAATTGAAAAAGTTTTCTCTTCCCCAGCCTTCATTTTGTCGATGGATACTATTCGAGAATTGTCATAAAAAATCTCGATACCATCTATACCGTTTTGCAAATCATTCTTCACAGAGATATTGAGATTTTTAGCCTTTGTATTTTGGCCCTTTAGATATTGTTTGCCAATGACAATGTTGGCAGCGGATGATGAATCCTTAGATTGTCCATTGATTGATAAGTGAATCAGGATACAAACTACAATACTCAAAAAATGTTTGATGTAAGACCTCATACGTATTACTTCTTTGTATTTTTATCAACCCTTCCGCGATCTCTATATATAAAAGTTCTGGAGTCACTGCCTTTTTCAGCGCTTTTTTGATTGTTCAAAATAAACTGGCTTAAAAGCAAATAGTGAGTCCTATTCACTTCGCTAGGATTTTTGCCATTATTCATAATATCATTCTCATATCCTTCAGGCTTCAACTGACCGGGTTGGCCAGTAAAATAGCGGTCACCTAAACCAAATAAATGGCCCGTCGAATGATAAACAGCGTCACTATTCCTTACATTCGATTCCCTGCCACCTGCAATGGTTAAGTCGTCTTCATAACTTTTGGCGGCTTCCTGTTTTCCATAAAAACTGAACTCACCTAACTGTTCGTTGGACAAACTCTCGTCAACTTGCATTAGGTTGTCTCCCGGACTATTCTCAACCGCCTCCTTTGCCGATTCCTGGGAATCATGGTGCTCGTATGTAACATCAAACTTAACAGTGTGTTGTCCTTCGCTGCCGAATTTCTTCTCTATACCTAATTTCGCGAATCCCTCTGTCCATGCCTTTGCCTTATCAGCATTGGAGTCCTTACCGTATGTGTGTACAGTAGTCTTTATCGTGATTGTGTAATTTCCTTTCTTGTCTTGCTCAATGATTGCTATAAAGTCTTGACCATCTGGATCAACAAAATTAACCGGGTTATTAACTGAAAAGGCGTATGGTGATACGCTGTAGTAACTATCGGCATGAGGATCGGGACTCCACCAACGGCTGATTAACGTTGGACTCGGCATATAGTCTGTCGTTTCCTCTTTAACGTAACCTACAATTACCTTCTTGTTGACATCAAGAAGAATCGAACCAATTTGCACAACGCTGTCCAAATCGTGAAACTCATTAAATCGTCCATTAGACATTGTTAAAATTTCGCTATCGTCCCCGAATTGCTTAAAGGGATTTTGAGCATAAGCGTGAATGCTGCTGAGTACGATAGTTAACGCTAAAAATCTTTTCATATTATTTCTTTTTATACCACAGGTTTTCCTGAATCGCATTTATCATTTGATTGCTTTTTTCTTTTTCAACACCTTTTAACCACTCTGCATAAACTTCTTTTGGCATTTCTTCATAGCCAAGACTGACAAGTTTGTCGTTGTAGAAATTAAAATTATCTATGATCTGCTGAACCTCAATTGTCAACTTCTCTTTGGGTGTATATGCTATTGATGGATCTTGTTTTTTAACATGTTGGTATAGCCAGTAATAATAATTAGCGAGCATATAGATGCCGTTGACATTATTAGGCTGATGAACTAATGCCGTGTTTACTGCATTCAAGTAAAAATCATCAAAGCCATATTTGTTTCTGTAGCCTTTTGCAAGATCGATCATACTCTGAGCAACAGTTTCTTTTTTGGTCAACGGTTTCATGTAAACCTTATTAGCCAGTGCTTCAGCTTTTATATAACCACTTTTGAGCACATAGGAATCCGTTGTCATGTGGCCATTTGTAAGTTCAAAATTTTGAAATTTGCCATTGGATAAGGGAATCTTGATATATGTATGCTCCGGTGCGTTAGCCAAATACGCGGTTGATCCAATTTCTTCCGCAAGTATGAGGTATAACAAAGGCATTGAATGACATTGACCGGTTTGATAGCTCAGAAGTTTTGATACCATGCCCTTTGTCCAGTCTTTTTCTCCATAGAAATCCTCAAAATCATACCTTATTGGGTAGTGTGTTACAAATCTTTTCTCTGGTCCTGGCATTTTCACTTTAATGGTATCACTGAAGAACTTAAATATGGCGAAGTTCTTTGCCAAATCAGTATTAGGAAGTTTGTCCTGCTTCATCTTCAATAGGATGAGCTTGGCGGCATTCTTAATCGCACCATCGAACTCACGATAATTTAAAGCGGACTCGAAGTAGGCCCATTCGGGAATGAAGACAGCCTTCTTTACACTTAACGGACGATTTCCATTTAACATACTTGAAAGACTATCGAAAGCTGTTTTGTAATAGCTGGCGCCCGGCTTATCGAGATTGGATGAGAACTGATAAAAAATCGTAGGGCCAAAGGCTTTATCAAATTCCTTTTGCTGATTTTGTCTGCGTTGCTTCCCCAGTTCATAGTTGCGCATGTCCTGCTCAATCATGCGCATATTTTGCTGCTGAATTTCCTGTGAAGACTTTGAAAGGTTGTATCGAGGATTAGGAATTGCCGGGCCTTGAACGGTTGGCAATGTTGCATTGAGAAGAATGTTGGCATTCTGGCTATATCCCGTACTAAACGCCCAAATTGAAATTAAAACTAGGCAGATAACTTTCATTGCACAACAACATCATCGATAGAAATTTTGGGGTCAGGGTCAAAAAAAGTCATAAAACCGGGAAAAATCAAGACTTGGCGACCAAATTCGACCAAGACATTTTGAGTCGCCCTATCTCTAGGACAAGTAGTAAACTCATGAGTGAGTTTATTACGCTCAACTTTTTGTATGTTGCCGTGATCCTGAATTATGCCTGAAGACTGGACACGAGAGGAAGTCGAGCTTATTGTCTCGGAATACTTCGAAATGTTATCGAAGGAACAGTCTGGTATTGCATTTAATAAATCCGAGATTCGCAGACGTATTTTGCCGTTGCTTAAAAACCGATCAGAGGGATCCATTGAATTTAAAAATCGAAATATCAGTGCTGTCCTGGCAAGGATTGGCCAGCCTTATGTGAGAGGATATTTACCCGCCTATAATTATCAGAAACAATTGCTCGAGGATGTTGTATTTTCCTACATCCGACAAAAGCCAGAAGCTGAGAAAGCTTTCCAACTTTTCGCTCAATCTGCCGCCACGCCTAAAGCACTGGTCTTTGAAAGTATGCTAGAAGAGATGCCAAAAGCTGAAGCATTATTGCAAGAACCTGAGATAGTTTATAGAAGCCCCGTTAAGATAAACTATATCGAACTGGAACAATTGAATCAAAGTATCGGCCGAACCGGTGAAAACATTGCGCTAAATTACGAACGCTGGCGTCTTATCCAGGCTGGCAAAGAAAGCTTGGCGGATAAAATTGAATGGGTTTCGCAAACACAAGGTGATGGTCTTGGTTTTGACATCCTTTCTAGAAATACCAACGGAACTGATCGATACATTGAAGTGAAAGCAACGAAACTAACAAAGGAAGCTCCTTTCTATTTTTCGGCACTTGAATATGACTTCTCTAAACGGCAAAGCTCAAGCTTCTTTCTCTATAGAGTATTTAATCTCAAGGCCGATCCAAAATTATTTATTGCAAATGGCGCGTATGGTGAGTTTTGCAATATGAGACCTACGCAGTTCAAAGGCTCCTTTTAACTTACCACCCACCTACATGAAACTTGGACAGTTTTTTACCAAGTCCATTTGCGGGCATAGGTAGATTCGAAAGCGTGCCCGTTTACTCCTATTTGTTATGGAGTTCTTTGCAATTCGAGTAGTTTCACAATCTTGCGCTCTATCAACTTTGCCGGAAGAATAGCGATGGTAAAGATCATACACGCTGGAAATACAAATACAAGTAACACCATCAGTGCCTTCAAAGAGAAATCGGCTTGTCTTATTTCGCCATTTACGGTCATCTCATCTGCTTTAAGTATAGCGAAAAGCGCGGTCACCGTAACAAATAGGAAGATTGCGACAATTACCCATGGAATGGTAATCCGCGTACGAATAACTGTTCCGCCTTCGTTGAACACCCTGCCCTTAAGTCTACTACTCATCATCCCCCACCAATCGAACTTTTGTCGAGTGAGTGTAAATTCGTTTTCAGAAGCTGCTCCGAAATATTGATGGATGCTGAAGAACAAGAACTTGGACTTACTCTTAAGCAAATTATCAATACGAGCGAAAACCTCTTCTTGCTCAAGATCGCTACGATACTTATTCGTAAAGCTGAAAAGAAAATTCATAAGAGAAACTATAGTCGAAATTAAAATACTTAAATATTTAGGATCAAACTCTTTTCGAATCCATTATATGGCTCATTCATGTAACCATGCGGGTTGCAAATTACCTTCGTGCTACCAATCGCGTACTTTATTGGAGTATGGATGTGACCATGAACCCAGAACTGAGGTTGATATCGCAATATCATCGGCTCAAGATTGGAAGCATAAGCCGATGAAAGAATATCCTCTTTAAACTGATCAGGTATTGATTTCGGACTCGGAGCGTGATGCGTTACCACGATGTTCTTCTTAGTCGTTGATGCTTCCAAACTCGATTGGAGCCATTTCAACGACTGCTGATGAATTACATAAGTATCGATCGAACGTAATTTAGAATACGAGGGATCTCTCCTGATCATTTTGTAATCATTCATCTTGCCCTGGCAAATACTACCCATTGATCCTTGAGTCACCCATCAATGCAAAGTCAGTCCATAATGTTGCGCCATGGAAAGTGACGTCATCAATAGTAACGGCTTTGTTTTCCAAAACGTGGACATTCGTGTCAGAAACTGAGTTCCTAATAGCGTTTAAAGTCTTAGGGTAACTTCCTTTATAGTATTCATGATTTCCGAGAACGTAGATGACGGGAATATCAGCGATTGTTGCCTTGATCCAATCAATACCTTTAGTTCCAAGGTTGATGTCGCCAGCAAGGATAACTAAATCGGCACCTTCAAAAGAAATGTCCATGAAGCCGAACTCCTGATGTAAATCACTGATGACCTGTATTTTCACAATCGAACCTGAAAAATAGCAATTTTCGGCCGCTTAATAAATCTATCCCACTTTTGGGCTATGCCGCAAAAGGTCCGCAGATGCTTTCGAGCATGATGGGTAGAAAAATCAATCACAGCTGGGATCTTGTAGTGAAAGGCCCTCAAATCGATGACGCAGTTTTGAGTCATATTGATTCGAAGTATGTGTGCCCAAATTTCATCTTCACCAGCAATTACAAATATTTTGAAATATTTCGTCCCCAGCTGGGCCCCACCTTGGTTGACGGGTGAAATCATTTAATACAAATTGATCTCAGAAGTAGCGAAAGAAAAATAAATCGTCCCCAGTTGGGTCCAAACTGTGTAGATTTTCCTTCGCCTTCATCAGAATATTGATTCAAAAGAAGAAGAAAAGAAATCGAACAGAGGTTGGTAACAACTTGCGAACAGCGCCAATTGAATTGAAACAGTACTGTATCAAACTAAACCATACAATTATGACGTATGAGATAATCACCTGCCTTCGTTGCAGCAACTGCGGCAGGCAGGCACACGAGGATCTGCAGAAGTTTCGACTGCAGTTGTTGGAGGATCTGACAAGAATTATGTCAGGCGCGGTGCAGCCACAATCTAATAAGGAGTGGCTTAGAAGTTCAGAGGTGAGAAAGATGCTCGGTATCTCTCATGGCACGCTACAGAATTTGCGGATCAAGAATATTCTACCACACCGATAAATTGGCGGCCTGATGTATTACAAGTACCAGGATATTCTAAAGTTGTTGGAAGGCGGTGAAGAGAAAAGGGTGAGTTATGGAAAAGCAGCTTGAGCAACTTTCCTGCTTCATCAACCGGGTGGCTTCAGATGTTCGTCTGAAGCCTACCCATACTTCGTTGTACCTGGCGCTTTGTAATTCATGGATCGGCAGCCGGTTCGCAAATACATTCCACGTATCGAGACGAAAGCTGATGAGGGCGGCCCATATACAGTCCATCGTCACCTATCACAAGGTAATCAGCGAGCTTCAGGCATTCGGGTACTTGCATTACTTACCTTCTTATCATCCTTTGAAGGGGAGTGCCGTGACCTTACGCGAAGTTTCACCGACCTAAACCCAAATTGTGGTGACCTTATAAGGTTTTTGCACCACCTTTTGATGTCGGCAACGACCCTTATTACACTGCCGTAAAAAGAACCAGGATAACAAGCTGAAAGAGATGGAACGCTCATAACCATCATTGACAAAAGTGCTTCAATCATTCAGATTCACAACCGAAAATAGACTCAAAATGAATAACGACACCACTTTCAGACACTGACTAAGGCAGCTATTTGAGTAAGAGTTGTCAAGAGGAGAAGCCATGTTTTCGCTACGCTCAAACGCTTGTAGAGACAGTTACACTTCGTTTTTAAAATTATTCTTATGGGAAGACCACGTGTAGAAGATCAGAATAAAAGAATCGTTCAAGTCAACATCCGCTTGACTGAAGAAGAGCATAAAACCGTTACGCAGTACGCTCAGGCCAGTGGATTAAGTCCCGCAAACTGGATGCGAAGAAAAGTATTCACCGGAAAATTCCCGCCAGTCAAACTGTCGCCCTTAGAAGCATCCATGTATAATGAGTTAAGATCAATTGGCGTGAATCTAAATCAGATTGCCCACAAAGTAAATCAGGGAGAAAGTCACGAACCACATTTCGATTTTTGGTTGATAACTGGATGGCGATCAAAGGAATGTTAAAGCAGTTGACCAATGACCGGCAGTCAGGTTAAAGGAAGAAGCTTTCGCGGTGCCTTACGGTACAACCAGGAGAAAGTCGCTGCTGGCAAAGCTGAGGTCCTCGATAATTCATTCGTCAATGTAACGGAGCGAAACATTATGAATGAAGTTGCTATGGTAAGAATGCAGCGACCAGATCTGAAAAAGTATTTCTATCACACCTCGATCAATTTCCCGAAAGACGAAAACGTAAGCAATGAACTCATGATTAAGATCGGTCGCGACTATCTGGATGCAAATGGATTCAATCAACATCAATACATCATGTTCCGACACCACGATGCCAGTCATCCGCACTTTCACATTCTCGTCAACCGCATTGGTTATGATGGGTCAGTAGTCAGCGACAGCAACGACTACGCACGAAGCGAAAAGGTGTTGCGTGACCTTGAAAAGAAATACAATCTCACGCAGGTGGTATCCAGTAAGCAAGCGCAAGAACGCGGCATGACCAAGAACGAGATCAAAATGATCGAAAGGACAAACGATCCATCTGCTAAGGTGGCAATGCAAGTCATCATAGGTGAGGTTCTGAAGTCAGAAGGTCAACTCAATACAAATGAATTCATCTCAAAGCTTGAGGAACGAGGTGTAAAGATTCTATTCAACCAGGCATCGACTGGTTATGTCAGCGGCATCTCCTACAGTTATCAAGGTATGGTGATGCAAGGCTCCAAGCTTGGAAATGCATTCAAATGGTCAACCGTTAAAAACACTATTAACTATGAACAAGAAAGAGATCGCCAAAGAATTCACGAGACAAATGCTCGATCAGAATACGCCATCAATAAACTTCGAGCAGGTAACAACAATGCTCAAGCAAATATAGCAAACACACCAGGAAGTACTCAACAATATGGACAGCTACCGAACAAAACATCGAACCCTGAGCTTTTCATTTACAGACCATCATTCACAGCTCAACTTATCAGAGCAGCAATTGCACCGACTAACCGAAACAGTGAGCGAGCAGTTGACGGAGCTATCAACTCGGTTCTCAAAATACCAAAAGTCATCTCGCTTAAAACGTTACTTGACGCCCACAGTCGTGGGAGTAACAGCAGCGTTGATAACGAACCTGATATGGTGGATCGTGAGTTGAAGGAAAAGCAGAGGAAGAAGAGAAGAGGTTTGAGGAGGTGAAAGTTGTAAGATTTCGAATGCATGACTGATCGAGACAATTTTACTTCGCCAAATCAGGAATTCCTGCGGAGATTAGACGTCTTTTCTCCGCAAAAAATGCGGAGAATGGGCGGGCACGTTGAACCCTGTTTTCAGTTTAAATACGATGGCCCTTTGAGGTCAAAACCTTAGTAAACCTTAAAATGAGGCCTAATTTTGATGTTTAATGCATTTAAAAACGGTGTTTTTTCCGGCCATGCCCATGCATACATACCCCTCTTTAAAAGGCCGTTTCGTCAGTTAAATTCTGTATAATGATAAATATTATTATCAAATAGTCTATTTTTGTTAAATATAATTAACATTATGAGGACACGAAAAGTCATCCTATTGCCCAAAATGGAAAAGACGCTTGTTCAGGTAGGTGAGAATATCAAACTAGCCCGACTTAGAAGAAAGCTAAGCACTGAACAAGTTGCTGAACGCGCGAATATCAGTAGACCGACCCTTTGGAATATTGAAAAAGGAGCCGGGGGCGTGGCTATAGCCGCTTACGCTCAAGTCCTCTTTGTTTTGGGCCTTGAAAAAGACTTGCTGAAACTGGCGGGGGACGATCCGTTAGGAAGAAAACTTCAGGATGCCGAACTCATAGTAAAAGAACGAGCGCCAAAAACCTCGAATAAAAATGGCTAAGAAAGGCGCACATAGAACGATATACGTTTATGCCGACTGGGTTGGCCTTGGACAGCCAACCTTGATGGGTTTGCTTCATTCAACGCTTCTGCGAGGAAAGGAAATATTTTCATTTGAGTATAACGAGGCTTGGTTAAAATCCCGAAGCTCACAGGCTCTCGATCCAGATCTGGGCTTTTTTAGCGGAATACAATATCTCAATGACGAAAAGCCAAACTTTGGAATTTTCCTCGATTCATCACCTGACCGATGGGGACGAACGCTGATGGATAGACGCGAAGCTGCAATAGCACGAAGTGAAGGACGACCGCCAAAAAATCTTTTTGAAACAGACTATCTACTTGGAGTTTATGATGGCCATCGGATGGGCGCGATTAGATTTAAAGATTCGCTCGATGGTCCATTCCTAAATAGGAACACAAGTATGGCCACTCCGCCATGGACATCAATTCGTGAACTTGAACATGCAAGCTTAAAGCTGGAAGAAGATGGCGGCCATGATGCAGAAAATTTGAGATGGCTCAATCTGCTAGTCGCTCCCGGCTCTTCTCTTGGAGGCGCACGTCCGAAAGCAAGCGTGTTAGATGAGCATGGAGAGTTATGGATTGCAAAATTTCCCAGCCTGCAAGATGATCGAGACATCGGAGGTTGGGAAAAAGTAGCGTATGATCTCGCGAGGAATGCAGGCATTAATGTACCAGAATCAGTTACTGGAAAGTTTTACAGTAAGAAGCACACCTTCTTAACAAAACGATTTGATCGGACGTCTCAAGGTGAACGCATTCACTTTGCTTCAGCTATGACATTACTTGGACGTACGGATGGAACAAATCATTCATCGGGCGCAAGCTATTTGGATCTTGCTGAGTTTATCATGCAAAATGGAGCGAGTCCGGATGCAGATCTTGAAGAGCTATGGAGAAGAATTGTCTTTTACATCTCGATCAGTAATACCGATGATCATTTACGAAATC
Organism: Cyclobacteriaceae bacterium; assembly: GCA_036569145.1. Lineage (GTDB taxonomy): Bacteria > Bacteroidota > Bacteroidia > Cytophagales > Cyclobacteriaceae > DATCRE01. The sequence continues at coordinate 229 of DATCRE010000374.1, read as the reverse complement.
ATGGATTCCTTTTAACTGATAAGGGATGGACGCTTTCACCTGCATATGATATTAACCCAGTACCGACTGGCACCGGACTCAGCCTAAATATTTCAACAACAGACAATGCCTTGTCAATAGATCTTGCGTTGGAAGTGGCCGAGTACTTTAGAGTTTCTGATGAAAAGGCGACTGAAATTATTAGCGTTATCCAGTCCGAGGTTTCTAAATGGGAGTCAATTGCAGAAAA
>DATCRE010000373.1:0-4928 GCA_036569145.1 Cyclobacteriaceae bacterium | reverse complement strand
AGTGATTGTTTAAAAAGAAGTTTCATGGGTAGGGTTGTTAAAGCCATAACAAACTTAGCAACTTGCTTAACCCTCTCAAAAGAAATCTATGACAATTTGAGGAGCTGTCGATGCTATGTGTTGATATGGCTTTATCGTTTTATTGTAACCCTTTAAGCAAAAGATCCAGGTTGCGTCGCAAAAACATCTTAAACGGAGCTTGCTGGTTGATGTGCGCGGTTATAACAGAACCCAGGAAAAGTGTCATCATGAGGTTTGTAATGTCTCGTGTATTGGTAGTTCGTGCAATATCCTTTTTGAAGATTGCTTCCAATGAAAACTTTTCAAGCATTTGGTCGACCGATAGCATTTCAATGCTGGTAATGTTATCAACATGAGGGAACAGCAATCTTTTTTCTTCAACCTTCACGGGAAATGGTTTTGGCGGACGTCTTAAATCAGACAGGTATCCAACCAAACTCAGCATCAGCCCCGGATGGCTGTCGTACTCCTCGCTTATTTTATCAAAAAGGTAGACTATTCCCTGAATTCCTTCCTTGGGTTTATCGTTCAATTCAACACAACGTTGTAAGGACCAGATCCGAAAGAAATACAACAATACGTCTTCCTTTTGAGGGAAGTACTTAAAAAAAGTGACTTTGGATATTTTAACTTTGGCACACAAATCTTCCACATACAAATCGTCAAATGATTTTTTTCCAACCATCTTCAGTGTATTTTGAAGAATTTGAACTTTAAGCCGGGCAGCTTTTTCTTTTCTAAGACTCATAATTCAAGTTAAGTTTTGAGGAATTAATAACTTTATACTGACTTAATCAACACCTTAAATGATGAACCGCTTTATTACGCTTTTACTTGTCATAAGTTTAGTTGCGTGAAGCTGGCAAAATCAGGAATGTTATCAGTTAATAGAAAAGTTATTGGTCATTAGATCTTGGTCAGTAGGGTCATTAGTTATTAGTCATTGGGTTATCAGTCATTAGTTACCTAGGTCAGCCAATCTCGAAAGTGTGAATTATTTTACCCAATTCTCCAACCAATCAACTGAGAACTACTGTTTATATCCAATGCTAATTCCTAAGACTATTGACTAATGACTACTGACTACTAAAATTTCTTGATCACAAATTCCACCCTTCTGTTAAGTTTTCGGGTTTCTTCAGTATCGTTGCTGGCGATCGGCTTAATGCCGCCAAATCCTTTACCTGTAATTCGCTTAGAGTCAATGCCTTTTGACACGAGGTAAACTTTAACCTGATTAACTCTATCCTGGGAAAGTTTAACATTATCAGCATGCACACCGCGACTGTCGGTATGGCCATGCAGTTCGATCTTAACGCTGGGGTTAGTGGTCAAAAATGAAACAACCAGGTCAAGCTCCGGATAAGACTCTGGTAAAAGCACAGAGCTGCCCCGTTCAAACAAAACATTTTTCAAATTAACGGTGGTACCTACTTCAACTGGCTGAAGCTTGAAATTCATTTCCAGGTCTTTCATTTCATATTCCTTGATATCCAATATCTCTAAAGCACTGATGTAACCGTTGGCTTCTATTTTTACCATGTATGCATCCGTAGCCGGAATCTGCAGTGAAAAGCCATTGGTGCCTGATGCTGAAACTGTATTGCTCAAACGGCTTGCAGCAAAAACCAGCTTGGCGTCAATAGGCTCTCCCGTTTTGGAGTTATTTACTTTTCCGTAAACTTTTACAAGCTTACTTTCTGTCTCTACTTTACTATAATCAATAGTAACAATATTATTTTCCTTGGTGGCAACAGCTGCCATCGTTTTTGAGGAATCAATTTTCTCTAAACCTTCAGGGCGATAAAATTTTACGTCGCCATAGCCATCACTGTTTTTAGTGCTTACATAGAGAGAACCGATAGAAGCATAATCGCGATAGAAAAATTCTCTGCCTTCGGTATTTATAGGTGCGCCAAGGTTCGCAGGGTCAGACCAGTTCGTCCAGGTATCATCCAGGCGTGTCGATGAATAGACATCATAGCTACCGTTTCCCTTTCTGCCGTTCGATGAGAAATATAGGGTCATGCCATCTTCACTTAATGATGGGCTTAATTCCTGAAATTGCGTGTTAATTTTACTTCCCAGGTTTCGGGGTTCCGTCCAACGCCCGTCTTCGTTGATGCTCACGTAAATATCTTCTACACCTTTTGTCCCGTAAGTTTCGGCAGAGAAAATAAAGATTCCTTTATCGGTTGTAATGTAACCGCTTAAAAAAGTGGACTTGTTTTGAAAATAGGGAATGGCAATGTTCTCGGGTTTACCCCAGGATGATCCGTTGGTTTTTGAAACAGAAATACCTTGTGTACGCGCTGTGTTACCGGATGGATCGTAATGACTCAATAAGAAAAGCTGTGACCCATCCCTGGACAAACCAGCAACTGCATTATAAGCACGATCGTTAATTAACGTTCCTCCGTGTACAGGGGCGCTCCACTGTGTGCCTTGTAAAACCGAAATCCATATATCACCCGGATCTTTCTTGCCACCTACGTTTTGTGGATGATTAGCTACAGTAAAGAAGAGTGTTTTTCCATCGGCACTTAAAACAGGATTCAATTCATCATAGGGAGAATTTATCCCTTTCAAAGCATCTGCGGAAATAATCTGGGCTACAACCGAATTGGCAATGAATACTAAGAGGACGGCGGTAGAAAATCTCATCGGCACTTATTTTCTGCAAATATAAAAAGTCAAATCACTTACTGTAATAGGTAAAAGTGCTCAATTTCTATTGACTCACCCATGTATTATCACGAATTGTAAATCGCCAGGGCAACGCTGCATCTTCACCCGCGTAGTCAATACCAATGCGCGGTGACGCGATGATGTTCTTGCCTGGTATTTTCACATTCAGATCTTCAATCCAAATTTCGTTATCCAAAAGTAATTTTCCATTGAAAGTTCGGTTAATGCCCAGAGCTTTAGTCAACTTACCCGGGCCGGAGGTAAGTTGATGGTAACGTGTTTTTGAACCTCTGAGGTTTTTCATTTCATCTATTCCTTCCAGCGGCTCAATGGCGCGGATCAAAACAGCATCGGCAACATCTTCATCATTTGTAACAACGTTAACCAGGTGATGCATTCCATAACATAAATACACATACACATGTCCGCCGTGATGAAACATAATGGAGTTACGCTGCGTCTTTTTTCCACCATACGCATGGCATCCCCGCTCCTTCCACGAATAAGCTTCCGTTTCTACAATCATACCTCCTACTTTCACACCATTAGAATAAGTAAAAAGTCCTTTGCCAAGCAATTCGCGGGCTATTTTCACTACATCCTTCCGCTTATAAAATTCAATTGGTAACTTCATAATCTCTTCCTCATCACTTTCAGATGTTTTTATAAATTTGCCCACCCATTTTAAAATCAAACTTAAAATTAATAACCACCATGAAAAAATCAGTATTGATCTCCTTGTTTGCGATAGCATGTTTTACGGTAGAAGCACAGGTTCAAACACCCGCACCAAGCCCGGCGGGTTCTGTTTCAACAACAGTAGGTTTAACAAGTATCAAAATTGATTATTCCCGTCCACGTGCCAAAGGCAGAAAAATTTTTGGAACAGAAGCCAGTGTTGTAGTTCCCTTCGGAACAATATGGAGAACTGGCGCTAATTCAGGAACTAAAATTTCTTTTGCTGATGATGTGAAAGTAGAAGGCATTGCCGTACCTAAAGGTGAATATCTTATTTTCAGCTGGCCAGGCGCTACTGAATGGACTATCTCGCTATACAGTGATTTAACCTTAGGTGGCAACGTTAATGGCTATGACAAGACTAAAGAAGTAGCCAACTTCAAGGTGAAATCTGAAAAGCTTACTGAAAAAGTTGAAACACTAACATTTAACATTGGCGACATTGCTGATGACAGCAAGAGCGCTAAAGTTCAACTGGCATGGGAAAACACATCTGTAAAATTTACAGTTACGGTAGATTATGATGCCAAAGTGATGAAGTCTATTGAAGGTATTTCAGGTAGTTATTTCCCTGCAGCTGTTTATTATTTAGAAACAGGCAGAGATTTGAACCAGGCTTTGACATGGATCAACGAAGCTATCAAGAGCGGTCCTCCTAATGCATTCTGGATGACATATCAAAAAGCCAGAATTCAAAAAGCCCTAGGCGATAAGAAAGGTGCTGCCGAAAGCGCAACTGCTTCTCTAAATTCTGCTAAAGAAGCTAAGAACAGAGATTATCAAATGATGAATGAAGATTTAATTAAGTCGTTGAAATAAAAGAACTATTTAGCTTCACTCTAAAGAACCACGAAGACGCTAAGACACAAAGAAATCACAAAGAAAATTAACACTTTGTGAACCTTCGTGTTTTAGTTGTCTTGTGGTTTAAGAATCACACAAAGAAAATTAACATGTCTTAGTGCCTTTGTGGTTTTAAAAATCGCATTAAAGAACCACGAAGTCTCAAAGAGCACTAAGAAACACAAAGAAAATTAACATCTATACTTAGTGAACCTTCGTGTCTTAGTGCCTTCGTGGTTCAACCCGTAGCCCCATAGTTTGATGAGTGGTTAACATCTGCTTCTGCTATACACTATCTTTGATCAGTACTTTATCCACTATGACCACAACAACACGAAGAGAATTTTTAAAGACAGCGGGCTTGCTATCTGTTGCTATGACCGGACTTTCTTTCGATCTTAAAAAAGAAAAACCGCTGTTATCATTCTCAACGCTTGGTTGTCCTGATTGGTCGTTTAATGCTATCGTTGACTTTGCCGCTGCTCATGGCTATAACGGTTTAGAAATGCGCGGTATACTTCGTGAACTTGATCTGACGAAGTGTGCGGAATTCTGGAGCAACGAAAATATTGCAACGACAGTAAGACGCATGCAGGACAAGGGATTAAAGTTTGTTAATCTTGGCTCTTCTGCCCAAC
>DATCRE010000372.1:0-8161 GCA_036569145.1 Cyclobacteriaceae bacterium | reverse complement strand
CTCAGCATCCTCTACGCCAATGCTGAGACGTATCAATGAATCTACCAGACCACTTTTTAAGCGTTCTTCTTTTGGTATGCTGGCGTGTGTCATAGATGCAGGATGATTTATTAATGATTCCACACCACCCAGTGATTCAGCTAACGAAAATAGCTCAACGCTTTTCATCAGCTTGGTTGCAGTGGCAACGCTATCATCTTTTAGTGTGAATGAAAGCATGCCACCAAAATCTTTCATCTGTTGCTTGGCAATAGCGTGATTAGGATGATCGGCAAAACCTGGCCAGTATACCTTGCCAATTTTAGGATGTGCCTTTAACAACTCCGCTATCTTTCTTCCATTGCTGCAATGACGTTCCATGCGCAGGTGCAATGTTTTTATTCCGCGGAGCACAAGGAAAGAATCCTGTGGGCCGGGAACAGCACCACATGAGTTAGCAATAAATGCCAGCTCATTATGAATCTTTTCATCATTAGAAACCAAAGCGCCCATAATAACATCAGAGTGACCACCGAGATATTTTGTTACGGAGTGCATAACAATATCAGCACCGAGGTCTAACGGGTTTTGAAGATAAGGTGAAGCAAATGTATTATCGACCGCTACAAGTATGTTGTGGTTTTTTGCAATGGATACACAAGCTTTGATATCAACGATGTTCATCAACGGATTAGTCGGTGTTTCCAACCAGAATAATTTTGTTTTTGCGTTGATGAGTGGCTTGATATTATCGGCATCGGTCAGATCAATGAAATGAAACTTAATGCCAAATTTTTCATACACTTTTGTAAACATCCGGTATGAGCCACCATAAAGATCATTGCTGGTGATAACTTCATCGCCGGGACTAAGTAATTTTATTACGGCATCTGTCGCGCCCATGCCCGATGAAAAGCAGAGCCCGAATTTTCCATTCTCTAAAGCAGCAATACTTTTTTGTAAAGCATTGCGTGTTGGGTTTGCACCCCGTGCGTAAGCGTAACCTTTATGTTGTGCTGGTCCCTCTTGTACGTATGTTGATGTTTGATAGACAGGCGTCATAATAGCACCCGTTGTAGGATCTGGCTCTACGCCAGCATGCACCGCTTTTGTTCCGAATTTCATGTTATTATTTATTTCTGTGTATAGGAGAGACGCGATGCATGTGGAGACGCGATGCATCGCGTCTCTATTATTATATTTTATTGCCCCAATATTCCTTGATGGCTTCTTTCCAATTGTCACCGCTTTTTAAATAAAGAGCAGTGTTAATCAGCATCATATCTTCGGGTGATTGATTGTTGTCTGACTCCAGGCTGTTGATAATAAGATCATAGAGCTTGCCACGAAAAGCATGACCTTCTTTATTGGCTAGCGTTTTTAAATCTTCCAGAATGGTTTGAGCCGAAACTTCAGTAGCAACTGGCTGTGCAACTTCCGTAACAACAGGTTTATGAACAGCAACAACGGGCTCTTCAATTTTCTCACTGAGTTTTTCAGGCGACACCAATGATGCAGCCTGTTGCTTTAAAAACTCATCGAGATCTTTTAATGTATTTTTCTTTTTGCTCATGACAGATTATTCAAAATGGCTTGGGCTACAGGTTGATATTCTTTTTCAGCTTCAATGGTGCTGAAGTTTACAAACAGATTTTTCTGAGGTACTACAATCGGCAATACCAATGCATCAAGGTTTTTAAGATTGTCGCGTACAGTATGCAATCCTGTTGAACTGTGAATGCGGTTTGGCAGAATCAAGATCTTAAGTTTTGGATTCAGCTCACGTGCCGGCGAAAGATCAGTAACGGTTTGATACGTTACCAGCAAATCATTTTGTGTAAGACTGGTGGGTACAATTACGGCATCGCTTACAAGACAAAGTTTTTTAATACCCTCATCAGTAGTTTTACCTGCACTGTCTACAACAATGTAATCTATCTTTTTAGATTCTTTTATTTTGATAAGTTCTTCTGCAACCTGGCTGTCTTCCGAACCAAGAATTTCAAAGATTGCCTTGCCATCTTTTTCCTTGAAGACTTCCATTTTGCGCAAGGTGTTCAACGTATAGTTGGTATCGGTTTCAACCAACAGTGTGCGCTTGCCAAGTAGATGAAGCGTTGTTGCCAGATTTATGGCATTGGTAGTTTTGCCCGTGCCGCCTTTACGACTGATGAAGGAAATAATTTTAGCCATGCCTAAATGTAAAAAACCCGGAAGGCATTTGAAACCTTCCGGGTTAAAAGTTTATATACAATGAAACTAAATTGTGCGTGTGGTATCAAATTTCTCGAGGTAATCGGCTACCCGGCGCACCAGCATGCCACCAAGAGCACCATCCACTACACGATGATCGTAAGAATGTGACAGGAACATCTTGTGACGGATGGCAATAGCATCACCATATGGAGTTTCAACTACGGCCGGTTTCTTTTGAACAGCACCCAGTGCAATAATGCCAACCTGTGGCTGCATAATGATGGGTGTGCCCATTACATTGCCAAAAGATCCAACGTTAGAGATCGTGAATGTTCCACCCGATAATTCATCTGGCTTTAACTTGTTATCACGCGCTCTTGTAGCCAGATCATTAACGGCTTTAGTAAGACCTGCCAGGCTTAGCTTATCGGCATTGCGAATAACAGGTACAATAAGATTACCACTTGGCAGCGCAACAGCCATACCAATATTGATATCTTTCTTCTTGATGATCTTATCTCCATCAACCTGAACGTTGATCATTGGATAATCGCGAATGGCCATCACAACTGCTTCGATAAAAATAGGTGTGAATGTAAGCACATCACCTTCGCGTTTCTGGAATTCGTTTTTGACCTTGTTGCGCCAGAAAACAATATTGCTTACATCGGCTTCAACAAACGACGTTACGTGTGGTGCAACACGTTTGCTATCAACCATGCGCTCGGCAATCATCTTGCGCATGCGGTCCATCTGAATGATTTCATCACCAACATTAACCGAAGCAGGTACAAGCGGTGCGGCTGATGTCATGCCGGCTGTTGTTCTCACAGATTGTTGCTGAACAGGTGTTGCCAGGCTCTTGCCAAGTTTTCTGTTTTCAACGTAAGCCAAAATATCTTTCTTGGTAACACGCCCTTCAGCCCCTGTACCTGATATAGCATCAAGTTCGGCAACGGCAATGTTTTCTTCTTTTGCAATATTCTTAACTAATGGAGAATAGAATCGTGATGAATGATCATGACTGGATGAACCATTTACATTGTTAGTAGGCAATACATCAACAGTTGCGAGAACAGGTTCAGCTTTTTTTGCAGTGGCGGCAGCGGGTACAATAACACTGTCATCTACTTCAGCATCAGTGTCGATGATAGCAATGGCAATACCAATTCCAACCACATCGCCTTCCTTAGCAAGAATCTCTTTTAAAACACCAGCGTGGGTGGTGGGCACTTCTGTATCTACCTTATCCGTAGCTACTTCAAGCACAGACTCATCCTGGTCAATTTTGTCACCAGGCTTTTTGAGCCACGTCAAAATTGTGGCTTCCATAATGCTTTCGCCCATCTTAGGCATAATAAGTTCTACCAGCGCCATGGTTCAATCGTTTGTTTCGGGTTCAAAGTTAAACAGATTTTCAGAAGCTTCGCTTTTTAAAACTGAATTGGTTTTTCGCTACAATATTCAAAATAAATTCAATATAAGACACCTAAAAACCGAAGGTTATTGCAAGTAGTTTGCAATTCACTGAATATTTTCTTCTATTTGCTTAACAAAATATAAGGAAATGGGAAAAGAGTATCTTGGCGAATTTGAAGAATTGATTCTAACCATGGTTGCTGCGCTGCAAGACGATGCCTATGGTGCTGCCATTACCGATGAGATTGAAACACGCCTGAAGCGTGAAGTAAACCTGAGCGCCGTGCATGTAACATTATACCGATTGGAAGATAAAGGCTTGATCAAATCGGCCATGGGTGGAGGAACAAATGAACGTGGCGGCAGACGAAAAAGAATCTACACCATTACAAGTGCAGGTATGGCTACACTTAAGATGATGAAAGAAGCCCGACTTGATTTGTGGAAACTCATTCCTCAATTAAAAATTTCAGCATCATGAAAGAAGAAATTCCAGGCTGGTTGTTAAAGTTTCTTTCTTTAATCTGTCCGAATAACATGCTGGAAGAAATTGAAGGTGATCTTATTCAAAAGTATAACAACGACATCAGGAAAGTAGGAGAGCGAAAGGCTGTGCGAAAGTTAGTCTGGAATGCACTTCGGTTTTTCAGACCTGGAATTATTTTACGAAACAGATTTTCAACGGGACTAAACTTTATTGATATGCTAAGCAACTATTGGAAGATCATGGTACGCAATCTTATGAAGCACAAAGTTTATTCAGGCATTAATGTTTTCGGCCTTACCATTGGAATAACCTTTGCCGTTATGATTGGCGTTTTCTGCTGGGGCGAACTGCAGGTAAACAAGCAACTTAAAGATGTTGACAGGCTTTATATTGTAGAACGTGATATGAAGGACACCAGCGGTATGGGCTTCTTCGCGCCAACACCTATTGGCAGAACGCTGAAGGAACAATATCCAACGCTGGTAGAAAATTATTTTCGCTTTTATGATCGTAACATCAAAGTAAGTAAAGAGGATAAGCATTTTGTTATCCAGGGAATTATTGGCGACTCAACTTTTCTTACCATGTTTGGCTTACCTGTATTGTATGGCGATGCAAAAACAGCGCTAAGCAAACATCACTCTGTTGTTATCACAGAGAAAATGGCGAAACAGTTTTTTAACAGAGTTGACGTAGTAGGAGAGACACTAACGTTAACAAATGGTCTTCGTGAAAAGAAGGAAGTAGTGATCACGGCTGTGCTGGAAGATTTGCAGCGAAACTCGGTAACAGATCTTGTTGGTATAAATGCCCAATACATTGTTCCGCTTCAGGACGTCCGTGATTTTTTGTTAACCGATATGCAAACCCTGGAAGATGATTTTATCATTACCTATTTAAAACTCAGACCTAAAGCACAGCTCAATGATGTTCAGCGTGCTATGAGTCGCTGGATTAAAAATAACGGGTCGCCACAACAAAAGAGAGTGGCTAATCTGAATCTTAAAAGCCTCAAAGATTATTATCTCATTACGCAGAATGGAGCAGCACAGAAGATGATTTTTATACTAAGTGGTATAGCCTGTTTTATTTTATTGTTAGCCATTATCAATTTCGTGAATATATCTATTGCCAGCGCAACGGTAAGATTAAAAGAGATTGGCGTAAGAAAAGTAATTGGTGGAATTCGCAAGCAGATAATATTTCAATTTCTTTCAGAGTCATTAATCATAACGGTTATGGCAGGGTTATTTGCCATAGGTTGCTATGAACTGCTGCGTCCGGCATTTGAAGGATTGCTCAATGTATCGCTTCCTGTCTTCTGGAAACTCGACATAACTTTTTGGAAATGGTTTGTTGTGGCGTTAGTTCTTGTTGGTGTAATGGCAGGCTCTTACCCGGCATTCTTCATGTCATCATATCGTGTCATTGAATCGCTTAAAGGAAAATTAAAATCCGCAAAGGAAGGCTTACTATTTTCTAAAGGATTGATGACTGTTCAATTCCTGGTTGCCATTTTTATCTTTTGTTGTTCTATTGTGATTACCCAACAGGTGTCATATTTCCTGGAGAAAGATTTGGGTTACGATAAATCATTCGTTCTCACCGTATCTTCCGTGCCAAGGATATGGACAGATGAAGGTATCCGACAAATGAATTTAGCGAAGCACGAGTTTCTGACATCTTCGCATGTAGAATCAGTAAGTCTCTCATGGGAAATTCCCAATGGCAATAATGGTGATGATGTAAGTCTGTATCGTTATGGAAGCGATGAAGATAAATCCATTCTCATGCCCCTGCTAAAATCAGATGAAGACTTTGATGATGTTTACAAGATAAAAATAAATGAGGGCGAATTTTTTAGCGAACAAAACGGAAGCTGGAAGCCGAACAGAATTGTTATCAATGAAGCAACCAGCAAGCTTTTAAATTTACATGTTGGCGATCAGGCAAGAATGCGTGGAACCGATACCGTGTTTACCGTTACAGGCGTTGTAGGCGATTTCAATTTCTTTTCACTTCGAGATCCGGTGAAGCCAGTAGTTATTATGCATCCAAAAGATCTTCATGTTTATCGTTTCTTTTCATTCAGATTGAAGCCAGGTAATTTAGCGGAGTCAGTGGAAGATGTAGAAAAACACTGGAAGAAATTATTTCCCGAAGATCCTTTTGATTACGCATTCATGGATGATCGCCTGGCTTCATTATATAAATCAGAACAACAGTTAAAGAAAGCATCAACACTTGCTACGGGTGTTATGCTTATGATTGTATTGATTGGAGTATTGGGTCTTGTAGCATTGAATGTAGCAAAGCGTACTAAAGAGATTGGCGTTCGCAAAGTACTTGGCGCTTCCATGCTCAGCATCATGACATTGTTTTCAAAAGAATATATCCGCATGATTCTGGTTGCATTTGCTTTAGCTGTTCCGTCAGCCCTCTACTTTGTTGATAGCTGGCTCTCAGGATTTGCTTACAGGGTTACGCTGCACTGGTGGATGTTTACGCTGCCAGGACTTGGATTGTTATTCGTGGCATTGGGTGTTGTAATAATTCAATCGTATAAAGCTGCAAGTGTTAATCCGGTGAAGAGTTTGAGAACAGAGTAAGTTCAAATAAAAGATCAATTGTTATTTATACGGTTGTCAGAAATGGATAATGACGTGAATTCATTCTCCTCATAAAAAGATACATTCACCATTTTCATTTAATCTTAAGTGTGTCATGCTTGTCTGAAGTATCAGGATAAAGTTTATTTTTGATACATGACACAGACTACACTGGATAAACTTCTTGGCATAGACTATCCCATTATTGTTGCGCCAATGTTTTTAATTTCTAATACCAAGATGGTTATTGCGGCCTTGCAAAATGGTGTAACAGCTGCTTTCCCCGCGTTGAATTACAGAACCGATGAAGAGTTGCGTGCCGCTATACGTGAGATTAAGGCAACCTCTTCAAAGCCTTTTGGTGTTAACCTGATTGTAAACAAATCAAATCCAAAGTATAAAAGCCAACTGGCAACATTGCTTGAATTAAAAGTAGATTACATCATCACCTCACTTGGCAGTCCGCGAGAGGTTATTGAGAAGTGTAAGCCACTGGGTATAAAAGTTTTTTGTGATGTAGTTGATTTAACGTATGCTAAAAAAGTAGAGGCGCTCGGTGCTGATGCTGTCATTGCTGTGAACTCGCGTGCTGGCGGACATGCGGGTAACCTGTCGCAGGAAGAACTTATTACTACACTAAAAAAGAATTGCGAAATTCCCATTATCTCTGCTGGCGGCATTGCTACTGGTCGGCATTTGAAAGATGTGATAAAACTTGGAGCAGCAGGGGCATCTATCGGAACGATCTTTATTGCCTGCAATGAGTCTGATATTTCGCCCGAGTACAAACAGGCTATGATTATCTATGGAGAAAAAGATATTGTTCGTACAACAAAGTTATCAGGTTCGGCGCTTACGGTCATTAATACACCTTATGTGCAACAACTGGGTACAAAGGCAAATTTTTTAGAGTGGATTCTGAATAACAACAAAACGCTGAAGAAGTATGCTAAGATGCTTATAGCTTTCCGTGGAATGAAAGCTGTTGAGAAAGCAGCCTTTGGCGCAACATATAAAACAGTATGGTGCGCCGGGCCATCCATTGAATATGTTACCAGCATTCGCCCGATGGTTGATATTGTTAAAACGCTTACGAAGGAGTACGACGCAGCAAGAGCATAATCCTATCAGTTAGTAATTATCCGTTAAGAACTTTAACAACTCTGCCCAGCGAGAGACCTTGTACAATAACAGAAAACAACACCACAAGATAAGTCGCAGAAACAATTACTTCCTTGTAAGGAGAATCAGGTAATGATAACGCCAACGCTACTGATATACCACCACGCAGGCCTGCCCAGATAAGGATAATGACATTCTTGAATTTTAATTTTAAAGATGCCACAAACAATGTTGGTATGGTGATGCTTAATCCCCTGGAGAGTAATGCAAAGCCCATGGCGAGCGATCCTACCAGCCAGTAGTTATTGATGAATGGCATTCGCACTATTTGTAGTCCGATCATGACAAA
>DATCRE010000371.1:0-2684 GCA_036569145.1 Cyclobacteriaceae bacterium | reverse complement strand
GTTTACTCAATATATAGCTTAACCCTGCCTTCGGTATCAGGCCAATTTTGGTTTCAAATATTGACTCTTCATTATACTCATAACAAACATATTGATATCCAATATCCATTCCTAAAAATAGTTCCGCGTGTTGCGCTAGTATAAAATCCCTTCTGAGAGTAAGTGCTATTCGGCCTGTTTCATAGGCCAAATACCTTACCTCGCCATCTAACGTTGTTGAGTCAAGAGAATAATACAGTACAGCTTGCCTGGGGTTGAATCGCGTATATCCCAAACTTACGCCAATCGCAACGCGCTTCTTTTTATACTTATTTCCTTTTAAAGCACTGAACAATACTCCGGCACCTGGTCCATAAGCCGACTTCAGGTTCCCCAATGGAAGATTATAAGTACCTTCCGTACCTAGTTCCCATTGTGCCATACTGGTATGCCACGACATCAACAGCAACATTGTCGTTAATGCAATCCCTTTCATTTATGTTATGATTGATTTATTTATAAACTACCGCTTAAAAAACAACACACTTACTTTACTCTTTCTTTTATCAAAAAGTAACAGATCATCTCCCATGGAATGTAAGAAAACTCTTTGCCCTATATCTTTTGATTTACCAAATTCCTGGTCCACATACGTCTTGGCTTTAGGGCTAAGCTCTGTATTTAAAGCGCTGCCATAAAAAGATTCGCCTTTTGCCGCATGTGCAACCTTCTGTAATTTTCCATCGGAAGAAATACTAAATGTGAAGGCATCTGATAATACAGAAACAGCAAATGCCACGTTGCTGTCCGGTAAGAATTCCAGTGCTATATTCCGCTGATGTGGTGCTGCATGAATTGTAAACTTGGCAACTTTTTTCAATTCATCAGGAGCGGGTTGAACAAGGCTCCATTGATTGCCCCCGTTCAAATCGAATTTCTGAATGTAGAAACCCTCATACCGAGAAGCCACTTGTCTAAATGGCTTGTGCCCATACAAACCAAAAATATACAGCGCCTGATGCTCACCATCAATGGCAACGCGTATAAATGCTGAAGATGTATATTTATAGTTAATACGTTGTGTATTCATACTGGGAGGTACACGGAATCCACCGGCTATAGCGCCAGCAGGGGTAAACGACATGCCCCCCTTTGGAACAGTCATAATAAAATCAAAATTGCATCGGGAATAACCAAATGAATGATAGTTCCACAGATCTGCCACAGGAGAAAGATCAACAGACGGCCGTGGGCATGTACCAGGCGCCAATGTTATCGGAATTAAGGACTTTCTTAACACTTTGCCTTCGTTGTCAAGCACCACCAATTGAACACTTCCTGCTCCTTTGTCTATATCAATTGTTTTTGAGTAGAAATACTTTTCACCTTTGAACTGTCCGCCATATATCCAAAAACTGGTCGTTTCTCCATCTTCAATGGTGGGCATGGACGGATAGATTTTTGTGTATGAAAAATCGTTGTGCGAGAATCGGTTAATCACCAGTTTCTCTTTAGTCTTTTTATTCTCATGCATCTCCCAGCCTTCTTCGGCGGTCACATAGTATAAATACTGATCGTCACAAAAAATGTTTAACAGATTCTTCCCATACTCTTCTTTTACCTTTAGCACAAATTTCTTTTCCTCGCCATCTCTCTTTATTTGTGTGAGATACTGTGCCTCATTATAGAACATGTTAGCGTTCAGTTCGATATTATAAACCACATCACCATTAGGCGATGCCACCAAGATGTTATGGCTTCTTAACATGGCTATTTCACTTTTCAATTCCTTACTCCACAATTCTTGACCTGATGACGATATGTAATGAATCGTATTAACATTTTTCCCAAACAAGCTTAATGCTCCCGTTTTTATTAACAGGCCACCTTCTTCTATATTTGCAACCTCAAGAACAAGTTCATTTTTATTAAGACTAACATCATACCGTTTATCCTGCGAAAACAAATGACCTGAACACCCTATCAGCAAAGCAAAAAAAAGACTTCCTTTATTAATCATATTCAATTTGGTTGTTTACTATAAGCAAAGATGGGAACGATGATATTCAGTTAAATGAAAACTTTGTGAATGGCACAGGTTTATTTGTAGGCCGTTAAACTACACAGCCTGGAAAGGTATATTAACAATCTCTTTATTTTGACTTGGCATAGAATCCATAACAAATGGAAAGTCGACAATTGACGATATTTTTAGAATTGGCTATGTCCGAGTCCCTTGAACACTGCTTAACTCTGGATGAACCCATTCCATTGATAAAATTGAATCCCTTTCCTTGGGATTCTCCCAATGGTCTCTCCAATCAAATCTGGTATCGACCTTTGCCTTATTATTTGTCTCACATGCGTAACAAGACTCAATAAAGGACTCAATAATAGTATGGGAGTATTCTCATTGGAGAGTCATGTCGCTTAATTCTATTTTGAGTTGTCATAAATAGATTGTAAGTCGTCCTTGGATTGAGTGAACTTAAAATACTTTGGTTCGTGCAAAATGGAATTGAAATAAATTTCTTGCGCCTCCCTCTTATCTCTTAACTCTGCGATTGCACCAAATTGTGCAATCAATGTCGTGTATAAACCTCCAATGTGTCTTTCGTTGTATGATTCTGTTTTATCATAACCAATCCAATCAAAATCATCGTAGTCAAAATTCTTATAGTAGAAATATGGCTTTCCATTAAACT
>DATCRE010000370.1:0-2908 GCA_036569145.1 Cyclobacteriaceae bacterium | reverse complement strand
ACCATTGCCCTTCAGGAGGCAAAGACTTCAACAGCGATTGAAAATATTTTCACCACTGAGGACGAACTTTACAAAGCCATATCAGATACCACAGATGAATCTAAGGCTAATCCAGCCACCAAGGAAGTATTGAAATACAGGGAGGCACTATGGGCAGGCAATCTGCAGTTAGAAACGGAGAAGGCAATAACATTAAATTTAATCACCAAAGTATTTCAACAGATCAAATCTACGCAGGCTGGGTTACGCTCACCACAAGCACAAATTGTGATCAGACAAGGACAAAGTGAATTTAGAACAGGTGAGATTGTTTATACACCACCACGGGGTGAAGGTGTAGTGGAAAAATTAATAGATAATCTAATTGAGTACCTCAATGATGATACAAAATACCCCACCGATCCACTCCTTAAAATGTGTGTTGCTCATTATCAGTTTGAAGCCATTCATCCATTCTCAGATGGCAATGGCAGAACAGGGCGAATTCTTAATTTGTTATATCTCGTAAATAAGGGATTGTTGTCTAAGCCAGTATTATACCTGTCAAAGTATATCATAGTCAACAAAGATGATTACTATTTTAATCTCGGTGCGGTGACCCAAAGAGAGTCTTGGAAAAGCTGGATCCTGTATATGTTAGATGCGATAGAGAAAACCTCCATTCTAACCAATCGCATAATCAATGAAATCGTGGAGCAAATGGAAGCAACACTTGATCATGGTAGAAAACATATTAAATGGTATAACAAAGAAATAAACGAAGCATTATTTAGCCAACCATATAGTCGTACAAAAATAGTAAGCAATTTGACTGGGAAAAAATCAAGAACTACAATTTTGAATTACATGGACGAACTTACAAAGGCCAAAATTCTAAGTTCTAAAAAAGAAGGCAATGAAGTGTATTATCTCAATGATGATTTAATCAGAATATTAGAAGGCTAGTGAATAATAAACTTCTGCGATTTTAATCTGTTACCAAATATTTTGGAGCCTGCCTGTGTTTGGTTCCTTGTTCATAGGCATAAGCAATTTCAATGAGTAAACCTTCACTCCATGCTTTGCCAAAAAAAGAAATATCAACAGGTAAGTCACCAATAAAACCCATTGGCACTGCTATGCTTGGATAGCCTGCTATTGCGGCTAATGAAGAACTGCCGCCAATATAATGATCTCCATTCAGATGATCAGTTTTCCATGCTGGTGATCCTGTTGGAGCAATCAATGCGTCGAGATGATTATCATTCATCACCTTATCAATTCCATGATCGCGCGTAGCGCTAAGCATGTGCGACAAAGCATCGGTGTACTCCTTACTTTTTAAATCACCCTTTGCTTGCGCCATCACAAGCAATTCCTGGTCGAAGTAACGTAGTTCGATGGAATCCTTTTTGTTGAAGGTTATCAATTCCTCCAGATTTTTGACCGGAACTTTTTCACCAAGACTTTTGAAATATGAATTCAATCCATCTTTAAATTCATAAAGCATAACAGTGAAGGAGTTGTCTTCTATTTTTTCTGTTGACACCTGTACTTCAATTATCTCTGCTCCCTGATTTTTCATAAAAGCTATAGCCCTGGTGAACAAGCTATCTACTTTAACATGAAAGTTTGCTGATCCTTTTATAACACCAATGCGTTTTCCTTTTAGCCCATCAGCTTTAAGGAATTTTGTATAGTTAGTGAGAAATACACCTGCTGGATTTAATGTTTTGCTATCAGCTGAATCAACACCAGTCAATATGCCTAAGCTTATGGCTATATCCTCTACCGTGCGGCACATCGGTCCAGGTGTATCTTGTGTAAATGAAATCGGAATAATGCCCGAACGACTGATTAATCCTACTGTTGGTTTAAGTCCTACAATGCCATTGTTGTTGGACGGACAAACAATAGAGCCATTTGTTTCTGTGCCTATCGCCAAGATACATAGGTTGGCTGCAACAACAACACCAGATCCTGAACTTGAACCACATGGATTTCTATCGAGAACATAAGGATTTTTAGTTTGTCCACCAACACCACTCCATCCGCTTGACGACATGTTACCCCTGAAGTTAGCCCACTCGCTCAGATTAGCTTTTCCAAGAATAACAGCCCCTGCTTCAATTAATTTTTTTGTAACCCAACTGTCTTTAAGTGGAAATGAATTTTGCAGCACAGTGGCACCTGCTGTTGTGGGCATATCGTGCGTGTCAATATTATCTTTCAGAATAACTGGTATGCCATGCAATGGACTTCTGATTTTTCCATCAGCCATTTCTTTATCCAGCGCTTCCGCTTGTTTCAACGCATCAGGATTCAAATAAATAATAGAATTAAGTGCTGGTCCTTTTTTATCAATGTCATCAATGCGTTGAAGGTAGGCGTTTACAACATTGGCAATGGTATACTTCTTTTCATTATAACCTTGTCTTAGTTGAGTAATGGTAACTTCATCCAGGTTGATTTGGTTTGAAGACTCTTGAGTTGAGGTAGCGGGCTGAGATTGACAAGCAGCTAATAACAACAAGGTGGTTATGAAGTGTAATGATTTCATACGAACAAGTTTAGGTTCATTAAATATACTTGTTAATGATTTGTTAGAAAAGAATAAACTAAAGCTCTGTAATAAACTTATTGCGGACTTTTGGTTATTTAACTTTTTCAGCCGGACAAATCAGGAAAGATGAAGAATAATCAATTATAAGCTATGAGATCTAGTAATCATCTTTTGATTCTGTAACTCGTATTTCTTCCACCACCTTCTTCCTTCTCCAAAATTTCGTTTTCAATCAAATCCTGTATATCTCTCAACGCTGTATCAGGAGAACACTTTGTAATCTTTGCCCACTTTGAAGATGTCAAGTTACCTTCAAATCCATCCATCAGTTTGTTAAGCATTTTTCGTTGCCTTTCATTTAACGCA
>DATCRE010000369.1:0-7704 GCA_036569145.1 Cyclobacteriaceae bacterium | reverse complement strand
GGTTTAAAGATGCCAAGTTTGGAATCTTTATTCATTGGGGTGCATATTCAGTACCCGCTTTCGGATCAGAGTGGTATCCGCGCCTGATGTATCAGCAAGGTTCAAATGAATTTAAGCATCATGTTGAAAAATATGGTCTTCCGGATAAATTTGGCTACAAAGATTTTATTCCGCTTTTTAAAGCAGAGAAGTTTAACGCCGACCAATGGGTTGATCTGTTTAAAAAGTCAGGTGCTAAATATGTTGTTCCCGTTGCAGAACATCATGATGGCTTTGCTATGTATAAAACAGCCTTGTCAAAATGGAATGCTTTTGAAATGGGCCCTAAGCGCGACATCATAGGCGAGCTTGCAACAGCTACACGCAAGCAAGGACTTATTTTTGGATTGTCATCACATCGTATTGAACATTGGTTCTTTATGAATGGCGG
The DNA here is from genome assembly GCA_036569145.1 of Cyclobacteriaceae bacterium. GTDB lineage: Bacteria > Bacteroidota > Bacteroidia > Cytophagales > Cyclobacteriaceae > DATCRE01. Next base: position 7,274 of record DATCRE010000369.1, on the reverse strand, counting down.
TCGCAAGTTCAACTCAGATGTTATTGATCCGGCTTACCAGGATTTCTACGGCCCAGCACGCGAGGAAAATGAAACGCCTTCGCCTGAATTTATGAACGACTGGCTTCTTCGTAACACAGAGTTGATTACCAACTATCAACCACAACTCTTCTGGTTCGACTGGTGGATTGAACAGCCTGCATTAGATCCATACCGTAAATCATTCGCTTCATTTTATTACAACAAAGGTTTGGAATGGAATAAAGGTGTTGTGATCAACTATAAAAACATTGCTTATCCTGAAGGCACGGCCGTGTATGATATTGAACGTGGCAGCAGCAAGGCTACAAAGAAATATCCCTGGCAAACCGATACATCGGTCGGTAAAAAATCATGGGGCTATATCGACGGTGAAGAAAACAAAAAACCAAACGAGATCATCGATGCTTTGATTGACATTGTGAGTAAGAATGGAAATTTGTTGTTAAACATCGGTCCGAAAGCAGACGGAACAATTACACCAGAACAACGAGAAGTATTACTGGCAATTGGTCAATGGCTTTCAATCAATGGCGATGGAATTTATGGCAGTCGTCCGTGGATAACTTCCGGCGAAGGGCCGACAGAGAATTTAGATGAACACATTCAGTTCAACGAATATAAATTCAAAGGTTATCAGGAAAAAGATATTCGCTTCACAACAAAAGATAATTCATTGTATGCTTTTGTACTCGATATTCCTAAAGAGCAAATTGTAATCAAGTCGTTAGGCTTGAGTGCTGGCAATGGAAAAATTTCGAAGATAGAACTTGTCGGTAGCGAAGAAAAAGTTTCCTGGTCGCAGAAAGGAGATGCTTTGAGAATTCAACCATCTAAAGCATATCCTACGGAGCATGCTGCTTCATATCGCATATTTATTACAAAATATTAAATTCATTTACATTAACTGTCAAGTCCGTGAATACATTGGTCTGTACAAAACCCGGTTATTTTGAATATGAAAAGAAGGCAAGACCTGCTTTAACAAAAGGTCATTCCATTATTCGCATAAAGCGCATTGGAATATGTGGTACAGATCTTCATGCATTTGAAGGAACACAACCCTTCTTTAACTATCCAAGAATCCTGGGCCATGAGTTAGCCGGCGATTTAGTAGAGCCCGGTGATGCAGAAGGATTCAGTACAGGTGAACTGGTAACGTTCATTCCATATTTCAATTGCGGCAAATGTATTGCTTGCCGTTATAACAAACCTAATTGTTGTACAGCCATGAATGTTTGTGGCGTGCATAGCGATGGTGGTATGGCAGAGTATCTTTCAGTTCCATCGTATTCATTAGTGAAAAGTGAAGGCTTGAGCTATGATGCACTCGCTTTAGTAGAACCATTGGCCATTGGAGCGCACGGAATAAAGCGAGCAGCAATCACACCTGGAGAATTTGTTCTGGTTGTTGGCGCTGGCCCTATAGGGTTGGGCGCTATGCAATATGCCAAACTTGACGGGGCTAATGTAATTGTGCTGGACATGAACGATGCTCGTTTGAAATTTTGCAAGGAGAAACTCAAGGTTGAACACACCGTTAACGCCACACTCTCCGGCGTTACCGAGCAGTTGATGAAAATTACCAATGGCGATATGCCAACAGTTGTCATTGATGCTACCGGAAATTTAAAAGCAATAAACAATGGTTTTCAATATCTTGCACATGGTGGCAGATATGTTTTGATTGGATTACAGAGAGGTGAGATTAGTTTTAGCCATCCGGAGTTTCATAAACGTGAAGCAACCCTGATGAGCAGTCGTAATGCAACGCGCGAAGACTTTGAACAGGTAATAGCCAGTATGAAAAGCGGGGCAGTAGATCCTACTCGCTATATTACACACCGTGTTAAATTTGACAAGGTAGCTTCGGAGTTTGAAAAGTGGTTGCATCCTGAAACAGGTGTTATCAAAGCTGTAGTTGAATTGGATTAATATAAAACAATGAGCGTTAAAAAAGGCAAAGTTTTATCCTTCGGCGAATTATTACTTCGCATTTGCCCGGATGTAAATGGCGAATGGCTGCAACAAAACAATTTGCCGTTCTACGTTGGCGGTGCTGAAGCTAATGTGGCGACAGCGTTAGCATTGTGGGATATTTCTTCGGCTTACATGTCAGCAGCACCGGACAATCTTTTCTCTCAGCAAATCGTTGGCTATTTGAAACAACAACGTGTTGATGTTTCTAAAATGTTGTTTCAGGGTGAGCGACTTGGTTTATATTTTCTTCCCAAGGGAAAAGACCTTAAGAATGCTGGCGTTATCTACGATCGTAAATATTCATCATTCTCTAATCTTAAGCCTGGAACTATTGATTGGGATGCAATTCTTAGTGATGTATCATGGTTTAATTTCAGTGCCATATCACCGGCCATCAACGCACAGGTTGCAGAAGTTTGTAAAGAAGCTGTGATCGCGGCCTCACGAAAAAATATTACTGTTTCAGTTGATCTGAATTATCGCGCTAAGCTCTGGCAATATGGAAAACAACCTCATGAGGTCATGCCTGAACTTATCACATACTGTGATGTAGTGATGGGCAACATATGGGCTGCTGAAAAAATGTTGGACATTGCTGTTGATAAATCAATAGGAGCTGGTAATTCAAAAGAAGAATATTTAGAACAGGCGCGTATTACCAGTGAAGCGATTCTATCGAAATTCCCCAAGGTACAAACAGTAGCCAATACATTCAGATTTGATTACAACGAAACAGGCATTCGATATTACACAACACTTTACAATAACAACAGGTTGTATGTATCGGATGAATATGTTGCTGATAAAATTGTTGATAAGGTAGGAAGCGGCGATTGCTTTATGTCAGGAATTATTCGTGGCTTATACCTGGAACAACCTGAACAGGAATTGCTGAACTTTGCAACGGCGGCAGCGTATCAAAAACTTTTCATTGAAAGCGATGCCACAACAAAAACAGTTAGTCAAATTGAACAAGACAGAATAGCGTATGCAAAAAAATAAACAGATCATCCTTCAGCAAATTCTGGATCAGGGCATGCTGCCGTTGTTCTATACTGATAGTGCACAGGTAAGTGTTGAAATCATTCGCACGCTTTATAAAGCTGGTGTACGTGTGTTGGAGTATACCAACAGAGGTCAGGCTGCACTGGAAAATTTCAAATTGCTAAAGAAAACATTTGTTATTGAAGCTCCTGATTTGTCGCTTGGTATTGGCACGATTAAAACAAAACAAGAGGCACAGGATTTTATGTCAGCCGGTGCTGATTTCATTGTTTCGCCCATTGTAAATCCTGAAGTAGCTACGCTATGTCATCAAAAAGATATGTTGTGGATTCCAGGTTGCATGACACCTACAGAGATTTATACTGCTCAGCAAAATAGAGCAGCACTTATAAAAATATTTCCAGCGAATATTCTTGGCCCTGAATTCATCAGCTCCATTCGCGAATTGTTTGGCGGACAACTTTTCATGCCAACAGGTGGTGTGGAATTGAACAGGGAAAACATCAGTACATGGTTTAAAGCAGGTGTTTGCGCCGTGGGCATGGGCAGCAAACTCATTAGCAAAACGGTATTAGAAAAAGAACAATACGATGTTTTGCTTACAAATACCAAAGAAGCATTAGAGCTTGTAAAGGCTTCACGCTAATAATATTTAAAGATTGATCTATAGTTATATATGATACTCTCCCGTAAAAACTTAAAAAATCTTGAAGATGCTCAGGATCTCATTGTGCCCAATGATTCTATATTTCAACTTCCTGAAAAGGTATTGCAGTTTGGTACTGGTGTGTTGCTAAGAGGACTGCCAGATTATTTTATTGATAAGGCAAACAGACAAGGAATTTTTAACGGACGCATCGTTGTTGTTAAATCAACTTCGGCAGGATCATCTTCAGCTTTTGATACGCAGGATGGTTTATACACACTCGCTGTGAAAGGTATTGAAAATGGTGAGCGTGTAGAAGAAAATATAATTTCATCGTCCATCAGCAGAGTACTTTCTGCTACATCAGAGTGGAATGAAATTTTGAGTTGCGCACAGAATCCAGAAATGCAAATCGTAATTTCAAATACAACTGAAGTTGGCTTGCAACTGGTGCTGGAGAAAATAGATCAGACACCACCTGCATCATTCCCTGCAAAACTATTAGCGTTTCTCGAAGCGCGTTACAAAGCCTTTAAAGGAAGTGATACCAGTGGAATGATTATTATTCCAACAGAGCTCATTCCTGATAATGGTAAGAAATTAAAATCTATCCTGCTTGAGCTGGCTGAATTTAATTCACTCAGTGATGGTTTTATTCGATGGATGACAACGTATAATTCCTTTTGCAATTCATTAGTGGATCGTATCGTTCCTGGTAAGCCTGATGATCTTGCTGCAATGACTTTCCGCAAGCAATTTGGATATGAAGATGAGTTGCTTACAGCAGCAGAAGTCTATCGTCTCTGGGCTATCGAAGGAAATGAAAAAGTGAAGTCAATACTTTCTTTCAGCAAAGCAGATGCAGGAGTAATCATTGCACCTGATATTGAAATTTATCGAGAACTAAAACTCAGGTTGCTGAATGGTACACATACATTAAGTTGTGGCGCTGCTTACCTGGCAGGTTTTGAAACTGTAGTGGAAGCTATGGAACATGATGTAATTTCAAGTTTCGTTAGCAACATCATGAAGAATGAAATAGCTCCTTCCATTCCTTATAAAGTTAATCCTAAAGAAGCAGCAGATTTTTCTAACAGCGTTTTAGATCGCTTTCGCAATCCATACATTAAACATTTGTGGATCAACATAACCGTACAGTATTCTACAAAAATTAAAATGCGTGTATTGCCTGTTTTGCTGAAGCACTATGAAACGAGTAAAAACGTTCCTGCCCGGATTGCTATTGGTTTTGCGGCGTGGATTTTATTTATGAAGTCTGTTGAGAAGAAAGGCAAGGACTATTTTGGCGAACGTAAATCAGCACGCTATCCAATTAACGACGACCAGGCCGAATACTTTTACAATCAATGGCAGAAACATGGAGAAGATGGAATTGTGCATGCAGTTCTGTCAGATAAAACATTTTGGGGAGTTGAGTTAACTAGCCTTGCAGGATTTGAAGAGGCTGTAAATTCCAATTTGAAATCAATAATAATAAAAGGCGTACTCCAGACAATTCGCGAACAACAATAAAACAAGACGTCAGAAGCTTGAAGCTTCTGCTTGAAAATTTTAAATACTATACAAATGAAAAAAAGAATTGTAAGAATCCATCCTAAGGACAACGTGATTGTGGCGCTTACTGATTTAGCCAAGGGTGAAGTGCTTCAATTAGAGAATGAAAAGATAACGTTAACAGATGCTGTACAAGCAAAACATAAATTTGCTGCAGAAGACTTTAAAGCAGGTGCAGAGATTTTTATGTATGGTGTATTAGTAGGTAAGGCACAGAACGATATTCCAAAAGGTGGCGTGATCACGACTTTCAATGTGAAGCATGCCGCCAGCAATTTTAAAACAGGTGCACGTCACACTGATTGGCATAAACCTGATGTATCAAAATGGAAGGATATTACTTTTAATGGTTATCATCGCTCCGACGGAAGTGTAGGTACCGCCAATTACTGGGTTGTTATTCCAATGGTATTCTGCGAGAATAGAAACCTGGAAGTTTTACAAGAGGCTCTTGTGAAAGATCTTGGTTATGGTCGAAACAAATCATATCAGCTACAAGCAAAACAGCTTATTGATCTATACAAAAATGGAAAGAGCGTTGAAGAGATTTTAAATGCAGATCTGAAAGTATCGTATGACTCAGGTGTGGCAACACGCTTATTTCCTAACATTGATGGTGTAAAATTTTTGACACATGATGGTGGCTGCGGAGGCACACGACAAGATGCTCAGGCGCTTTGTGGTTTGCTTGCTGGCTACATAACACATCCAAACGTAGCAGGTGCTACTGTGTTAAGTCTCGGTTGCCAGAATGCACAGGTTAGTATGCTTGAAGATGAAATCAAAAAACGTATACCGAATTTTGATAAGCCTTTATACATTCTTGATCAACAAAAAACAGGAACAGAATCAGCATTGCTATCAGAAGCAATTAAACAAACATTTGCAGGTTTAATAATTGCCAATAAGAATGAACGCAAGCCAGCACCATTAAGTAAATTATGTATCGGATTAGAATGTGGAGGCTCAGATGGTTTCTCAGGAATCTCTGCTAATCCTGCCATTGGTTATACTTCTGACCTGCTTGTATCGCTTGGAGGTTCTGTTATTCTCTCCGAGTTTCCAGAGCTTTGTGGTGTTGAACAAAATTTGAGTGATCGTTGTGTTGACACAGATATAGCTGACAGATTTTCGCACCTCATGACAACATATAATGATCGTGCAAAAGCAGTAGGCTCAGGTTTCGATATGAATCCTTCTCCTGGAAATATAAAAGATGGTTTGATCACAGACGCAATCAAGTCAGCAGGTGCTGCAAAAAAAGGAGGCACATCTCCCGTAACCGCCGTTCTTGATTATCCTGAAAAAGTAACAAAGCCTGGATTGAATTTATTATGTACGCCTGGCAATGATGTTGAATCAACAACAGCAGAAGTAGCATCAGGTGCTAACATTGTTTTGTTTACAACAGGACTTGGAACACCAACAGGAAATCCGGTAGCACCTGTTATTAAGCTGGCCAGCAATACAAGATTATATGAAAAGATGCGCGACATCATTGACCTCAACACCGGAACAATCATAGAAGGTGAAGAGACCATCGAGCAAGCTGGTGAACGTATTCTTGATTATGTAATAGCCGTAGCCAACGGTGACATTGAAGTAGCCTCTGTAAAGCATGGACAAGATGATTTCATTCCATGGAAGCGTGGCGTTTCTTTGTAGTTATCAGTTTATTAGTCATTAGTCATTGGTCACTAGTCATTCGTTCAAAGTTGTTTGCATCAGCTAACATTGAACTTTGAACGAATGGGCTAATAAACTAATGTCCAATGACTAATCGCCTAATGACTATTCACTATAACAATTTCAACGTATCAACCAACAACTCATACTGTTCTTTAGAATGTGTTGGGAAATTCGCAAAGCGGAGTTGTGTTTTCTTGGCAGGTCCATAACCATCGCCTGGTTGCATACCTTTTTCAAATAACAGCCTGGTGACTTTTTCTGTATGATCACCTGTGTTAGCAACAATGACAGTTTTAGATTGATAAGTAGCATCAGTTACGAATGGTTTAATCAATCCGTTACTTTGTAATGCCTGATAAAG
>DATCRE010000368.1:0-4035 GCA_036569145.1 Cyclobacteriaceae bacterium | reverse complement strand
CCTTTACAGACTCTGTAATTTATGCAGCATTGTATATCAGAAATGATTTGCCTAAACCTAAAGCAATCATACTCAAGGATGGTACAAAAATGGAAAACCGTTACTTTAAATATTATCGCAATGCCATCACCGGCAAGGTAGCTGATAATATTTCGTATGATGTTTTCTGGGAACCAATCTATAATGAAATCGGGCAGGCTTCTGCTATCTACCTTTCTGCTGAAGGAATTTACAACCAGATTAACCTTGAAGCCATTCCTTCACCCGAAGGAAAATACGTGATTGATAATTCCAACATCATATTGGTAAGTAATACACGTGATTTGTATTTGCATAAAGTAAAAACAAGAGTCACTGCATCAGACAACTCAGCATCTATGTTTGGTAATCCAACATTTTATATGACAGCCTCGGCCGATCACGCCGTTGTGCCTCTTCCTGGTACTGAAAAAGAAATTGATCAGCTTCAATTCATGTTGAAACAAAAAGGTTGGCTAACAAATGAATATGTAGAAAAGTCAGCTACAGAAGAAAAAGTAAAAGAGCTCAACAATCCGAAGATATTTCACATTGCTACACACGGATTTTACAAACCTACTGAAGAGCTTACTCTTGAAGAAGAGATGGAAGGCAACGAAGCTTTACTGGCACAGAATCCTTTATTACGAACAGGTTTGTTATTGAAAGGAGCCGGAGATTTATTGGATAAGACCAGCTACAATTACAATATGGATAATGGTATTCTCACCGCGTATGAAGCCATGAACCTTAACCTCGATAAAACTGATCTTGTCGTATTAAGCGCCTGCGAAACTGGCTTGGGCGAATTGCAGGCTGGTGAAGGCGTGAATGGATTGCAGCGCGCATTTCTGGTGGCGGGTGCTAAGGTTCTTATCATGAGTATGTTTAAAGTAGATGATGATGCTACTCAAAAACTCATGCTTAAGTTCTATCAGAAGTGGCTTAACACAGGCAACCTTCGTCAGAGCTTTATAGATGCTAAGATCGAACTCAGAGCAGAGTATCCAGAGCCTATTTATTGGGGAGCGTTTATGATGATTGGTCTCGATTAAAGACCAACGTAGCAACACATATAAAAAGCAAAAGGCTCCACGAAATCAATCGCGGGGCCTTTGTATTTAAAACCAACTCAATTTATTTTTCAGGCTGCCACATCCATGGGCTGAGGCATTAATGATTTATATGACTGACCTAATTCTCTCTGAGCCTTCATAATCTCATCTAATGGCAAGGCAAGTTCTCTATGGTAAAGATTATAAATAAAATGCCACTCGGTTCTATCCATGAAACCATCAGCGTTAGCTACTACACATAACCAGGCAATAACACGAATCTGGCGTTGACGATCCAGACTTCTGAGGCCCATGATTGACTCTGTTAATAAAACTGATCTGTTCTTCTTTTTAGCTACATCCATTTGAAGATTAAATTCGCCTTTGCGAATACCTTCAGAAGAGATCATCTGTTCTCCTAATGCTATCTCTTTCTCATTTATGTTTCCATCGGCTTTAACCAGCATGTAGAAGAGATTTGTAATGATCGAGTTGTAGTTCATGGCTTTTCTTTGATGTATGATGATCTATTTGTCAAAACCATGCCAGCAGCAGCCGAAGGCCATGCAAACGTTTTAAAACACAAAAGAGGGGAGAATCAAATTCCAAAATGGGAATTAATTATTTAATAAATGGAAGAGTAATGTAAGAAAATGACAGTTTTAAGAATGATAAGATCTGGAGATCCGGGTAGCTTCATCAAATTTTTTCGAACCAGCGCGTTGCTAAAAAGTCCAATGTCTTTGTGCCCGGAAGTTCAATATCTTCTTCATCGAAAGTGATACGACCTTTAAAAGACCATACTTCCAGCACATCGCGTGCATGCAACGTGTAGGGATCATACGCGCGGTTATCAGAAACCATGAGCAGCATATCTTTGCCCAGGAATGTAAAAACTCTTTTATACACGATACCCTCCGTAGCTGAAACGATGATGTACGTTTTTCCATTTTTAATTTTTGTAAGGTTATCAACGTACTGACCAATAATGATGTCACCTTGTTTTACGGGTAACATCGAATCTCCCTTAATTTCAAATCCACGGTAAGTGTTTGATTTAGGTAGTGAAGGAATATTAATCTTAGGCAGATCTTTCAGGTATTCTACATCAGCATAGCCATTGAGATATCCGGCGGAAGCTTTCTGCGAAACAAGTTCTACATTCTCTTTATTATTAGAATCAACCGTAATGGATAACACCTCACCTCCCCTGGCGTGTTTCGTCTTTGCTCCCTTTCGTAAATCGTGACGGATAAGATTATCCAGATCAACTTTAAAAAGATCTGCTATTTTAATGGCTACAGGCACAGGTGGCATAATACGGCCTTGTTCATAGCCTGTCACCAGCACACGCGATACACTTAGTTTATCAGCCAGATCTTGTTGAGTAAAGCGTGCCTGCTCTCTCAAGTATTTCAGATTGACACCTATTTTTTCCATGGAAATTGTGTTTTTAGAATGCTTTTACAATGTTACTATAAATAACACTAATTAAAAATAAAAAGTTATCAATAATAACCTACTTTTAAGCCGTGGAGAGGACGGTAATACATATGGATCTGGATGCCTTTTTCGTAGCGGTTGAATGTAAACTCAATTCAGATCTCCGTGGAATACCACTTATTGTTGGAGGGAGCAGTCGCCGGGGCGTGGTGGCAGCGTGCAGTTATCAGGCTCGCGCTTTTGGAGTACACTCAGCCATGCCCATGGCACTTGCTTTACAGTTATGTCCACAAGCCAAAGTAATCTCTGGCGACATGGAAGCTTACAGTATTAACTCACATCTCGTTACCGAGATCATCGCTCACCATGTGCCTCTTTATGAAAAGGCTTCTATTGATGAGTTTTATATTGATGCTACCGGCATGGATAAATTCTTCGGCGCTTTTAAGTGGGCTAAAGAATTGAAGAAAAAAATTGTAGACGATAGTGGCCTGCCTATTTCATTAGCCATGTCGGTAAACAAGCTGGTATCAAAAGTAGCTACCGCCGAATTTAAGCCTAATGCCGAGCAACTTATAGAAACAGGCACAGAACAAGATTTCTTCGAGCCCCTGACTGTTGATAAAATTCCAGGCGTAGGCAAGCAAACGGCAACGTTCTTGAATGGATTGGGCATACGCACAATCAAAACATTGCGGCAAATGCCTCTCAAATATTTAACCAGCGCCTTTGGCAAGAATGGAATTACCTTATATGAAAAAGCCCTTGCCATCGACACTACACCGGTAGTGCCTTATTCTGAACAAAAATCAATTTCCACTGAAAGTACTTTTGAAGACGATACCATAAACGTTAAGCGCATGAAGTCTATCCTGATTGCCATGGTAGAGAAAGTTGCTTTCAAGTTGCGCGAACAGAAAAAGCTTACATCCTGCGTAACCGTGAAGATTCGTTATTCAAACTTTGATACAGAAACCAAACAAGTACGAATACCCTACACATCATCCGATCATGTGTTGCTGCGCATTGTACAAGAATTGTTTGATAAACTATACACTCGTCGTATGCTCATCAGGCTGGTGGGTATACGTCTCAGTGACCTGGTGTATGGCAATCATCAGATCAGTATGTTCGACGATACAGAAGAAAGCATTAATCTTTATGAAGAGCTGGACTGGATCAAACATCGCTTTGGTTCAGATAAAATTGTTCGCGCTACCACACTCGGCGTGAGTAATCGCATACGTACCGATATGAACATGTTCAAAGGATAAATCAACACATGTATGTATCTCAATTGTCATACCTGGTTTTCTTTCAACTATGGCAGTATCTCGCCGGAAGAATTATTTGATGAAGCAAAGCGATGTGGCATTCATAAATTAATTATCACGGAGATCAACAACACCTCATCATACGTTGAGATGCTGCGATTATGCGCTGAGAAAAAACATGAGTATGAACTTGAAATTGCAACAGGCATTGAGTTCAGAAAAGAAAATCATCTTCTTTATGTTGC
>DATCRE010000367.1:0-12257 GCA_036569145.1 Cyclobacteriaceae bacterium | reverse complement strand
TCTTTCATTCCCGCGTTCACCAGTACACATCGATTACCATTCATTCTGATAAGATGTTTTTCGATTTCATTTTTATAGCCTACGTCTGCTACATCTTTCAGATAAATGATTTTTCCATTGCCATTGAATATTACAGTGTTGGCCACATCGTCTGAATCTTGAAATTTTCCGCTTGTCTTTACATTGAAAGTTTTGTTGCCAAGATTAATACTTCCTCCAGGGATATCGGCAGCTTCACTTTGTAAACTACCCATGACTACATTCAATGGAATACCTAATTGTGCGAGCTTATCAACTTTTACATCGACGCGTATTTGCTGCTCGGGTATACCGGAATACTTCACATTTTTAAGATCTGTAATCTTTTCAAGCTGTGTCTTGAGTCTATCAGCCTGGCTGCGAAGTTCTTTAGCAGAAACGGTGTTGGAAACCAACGCGATCTGAAAAATATTTACATCGGTAGGACTTATTTTTTCTGTCTTGATAAGATAAATATCATCGGGCAATCCACTATTTTTTAATGCATTGATCTCGGTGGCCAGTTCCTGGTATTTGTTATCAATATCAACACCATACTTAAATTTAACTTGAATTGCGGCCACGCCATCTTCAATGGTTGTCAATAGCTTTTCTATGTTTTCAAGTTGGTATATTTTATTTTCGATAGGCTTCACCACCTGTTCTTCCATGTCCTTCGGGCTGGTACCGGGATAGATAACTGTGATGAGATACTGAGGAGGATGTATCGTAGGATCTTCAGATCTCGGCATGGTGGACAATGTTGCAAACGCAACAGCTGCAACCATGAGAAACATCACGAGTGTAAACTGATAGTTTCGAACTGAAAAATTTGTGATCTTCATATAGTTTATCGTATGATTTGGATGATGGAGTTTTCGTTCAGGTAGCTACTATTTGATATCACTACTTCGCGAATATTTTCAAGTCCCTGACTTATATAGGCCTTTTGATTATCAAACTGCGAAATAACGACAGGGATCTTCTTAACCTTATTAGAGCCTGCTGTAGTAAATACAAAGGCTTTATTTCCATCGGCTTCTATCAAAGCATCATAAGGCACAATAGGAAGGGAACGGGTTTGCAAGGCAATGATTTGTACTCTGCCAAACATCCCTGTGGCAGGCCTTACGTCTCCAAGCTTGGTCTTAAGTTCAATCTGGAACGATCCGGTGGCGCGGTCAGACGTTAGCGACTTACGAAATACATACGCCTCAAAACTTCTATCCGGATACCCATCAAGTTTTACAATGGCTTTTTGATTCACAGCTATTGCTGCCCACTCTTCGTCTGTTACACCAACCTTAAGTACATAATTACTGTTACCTTTTGTTTCATTGATGGTGAGCACAGGAGCACCCGGGCCGACAACTTCTCCTTCGTGTGCAATTTTCTTAGTGACAAAGCCATCGGAAGCTGCATTGATCTGAGCATATTGTTTATTAAAGGCAACTGCCTCGGCAGCTTTCTGGGCTATATCAAGACCGGTTTTGGTATTCTGTAATTGCTCAAGTGTAAACACACTGTCTTTGTAAAGATGAAGAGCACGGTCGTAGTCTCGCTGAGCCTTTTCAACACTAAGACGAGCTTGCTCATATCCCGCAGTAATCTCCGTTGTATTAAGTACTGCTAATACTTGTCCTCTGCTGAAAAACTGACCTTCATCAACAAGAATTTTGCTAATAACCCCACCAATTTTGAACGAATAGCTTGCCTCGTTTTCTGTAGTGAGTAAACCTGTAGCGACAATATCATCTGACCACTTCAATGACGAGACAGGTATTACCTTTACAGGAATAGCTTCAGCATGTCCAGCCGCTCTGTTGATATTTTCTTGTTCGTTCTTATGTCCACAAGAAATAAGTAACGATCCAACGCAAATGCATAAACCGAAAGTGAATATTGATTTCATAATATCTTTGATTTAAGTTGTTATTGTATATTAAAACTGGCATTGGCTCTTTCAATGGCCACATAACTTATCCAGGTATTAAACAAGGCTATGTTTGAATCCAGTCTTGCGTTAATAAATTGATTTTGCGCGTCCAGTAGCTCGATGTAGATTGCCAATCCTTCTTTGTATAACTTTAATTCATCGTTATAATAAGTTTCGGCAGTTTTTAATTGAGATTGTGCTGCATTGTATTGTGCTAATACGCTTTGGAAATCATTTTTACGAACGTATAATTCTGTCTTGAGCTGATCTTCAATATAGTTAGTTTGTTCAGCGAGGCTATGCTGTTCCGCACGAGCTTGTCCTGTTTTATAAGTGTTCACACCCGATGAAAATATGTTCCAACTCAGTGACATGCCAAACAAGTAATACCTGCTTCTGTCATTGTACTGCCAATCAAACGCCTGGGAGCCGAGGTCTAAAAACGTATTAACCTTGGGGACTATGTAGGCCTGTGATAAGCCTGTCAGATTTTCATCAATTTCCCTGGCTATGCCCAACTTCAAAAGTTCTTCTCTTTTACCTACCTGTAATTCGGTTTCAATATCCGTTGGAGGCAAGACATCTATCTCATCTAAAATTATACTGTCGGCTTGTGGTCGGTTAACAAGAAAATTAAAGTATGCGCGCGCTGATCTGCGATTTTCTATCGCTGCTGTTAGCGCCGCGGCTATTCTGAAAACTTCGTTCTCGCTTCGGGTTACCGTTGTTCGGTTCGCCTTTTGGTTTTTCAGAAGCACTGTATTGATGCGCTTACCTTCTTCCACTAATTGCAATGATGATTGATATATCGTCACTGCATTTACCGCTTTGGCATATTGATAATAAGCCGTTTTTATGTCTTTGATAAGTTCGCGTTTATACAATGCTATCTCTGTCTTTTGCAACTCTACTTGTTGCTGCTTAATCCTTTTATTATAAATCAGTTCTGCATTAAGCAGGGGCAGGCTCGTTCTAAATTTTGCATCATAGAAATTATCAGGGTTCAGAAGGATGCTTTGGTTTTTTAATTGCGGAAAGTTATTGGTGCCTGTCAGCTGGTTAAGAGTTGAATACGTCTGATTAAGCAAATCTCCTGTCGGAAAATCTATAGTTCTACCTCCGGCAGCTTTAGTATAAGTAGTAGAAAAGGTTACACTTGGCATGAACATAGCCCTGGCTTCTTTCAGAGCATATAAGCTTCTATCAAGTTGGAAGGCTTGCTGTTTGATTCCATGATTGGCCTCTAGTGCCTGACTGATGTACAGGTTGAGATTCTCTTGTGCAACTGCTGCACTCATCCCAAATAAAAACATCACAAAAGTGAAGTTAATAGTAGGGGGTAGAAATTTTTGTTTCATCATATTGATCGTTGTAATATTTTTAAACAGTGTTCAATTTACAGGCAAAAAAATTATACTTTTTCGAGCATCAGAATAAAATACTCATATCCGGTTTTCATTAAGTCTTCAGTTGTATGATCCTTGAAATTATGAGTACGGTCTTTACAAAACAGGGCACAAATGCCGTGTAATGTTGAAAGAATCATAAAGGTCAGGTAATCCGTTTTCATATCTTTGAAGTGGCCTTTTTCCTGGCAAGCTTTTATGGTTGCACCTAAGTGGTTAATTGCCTCGGACGCAATATTCAGCCCGTCTTTCTGGTAACTTGCTGCTTCATCAACAAGAAACATGAGATTGTAATAATCCTTGTTTTCAGTTGCAAATTGAATAAATGCTCTTCCTAATGCTTTGAGTCGTTCAAAAGGATCCGCCACATTATCTAATACTTTGCTCTGGGCTAATAATAAGCGAAAGCCCTCCTGATGAAGCTTATTGAAAATTTCTCCCTTGTCCTTGAAATAAAAATATAAGGTACCAGGGCTGTAATTTATCTCGTCTGCGATATTGCGCATACTGGTACGCTCATAGCCATTTTTTAAGAAAACCCGTCTGGCTCCATCTAAGATGCGTTTAGACATTTCCTCTTTTTCTTTATTCTTTCTTTCTGCTATTGTCATCAGTTTAAATTCTGCTGTAAAACTATTGAACACCGTTCAATAAAGCAAATATCTTGTTAAAAAGTTTCATTGCCGAAAATATTAACCGACGATACCAGATTGACTCATTAAAGATCAAAGTCTCGATACATGCAAAGACTTTGCCCACTTAAGCAGAACTTCCTTAATGGTGTCTAACCTGAATGGCTTACTTATGTAGTCGTCCATACCTGCCTGCAGGCAATTGTCTCTATCTTCTATCATGGCATTTGCAGTCATTGCAATAATAATGGGTTGTTTCTGGGAATCTCTTCGAATAGCTCGGGTTGTTTCTAAACCATCCATTTCAGGCATTTGCATGTCCATGAAAATTATATCATAAGTTTTATTTTTAAGCTTGTCAAGCACAGCAAGTCCGTCTGGCGCAATATCTATTTCATAGCCAAGCTTTTTTAACGTACGCGCTGCCAGTATTTGATTTACCGGGTTATCTTCAGCAACAAGGATAGTCAATGGGTATTTGTTGCCAAGTTCGTTTAATGGTTCCTTGTCAAATTCAAGAGCAGGAATCTCACCATTGTTATTTCGTTTGAATATTGCCAGTAAAGTACTGGAAAGTAGTTTTTGCTTGACAGGTTTAGTTAAAACATGTGTGAATAAATGGCCATATTGTTTTCGCTGTTCATCTCCTAATGATGTCAGTAGAACTATAGGCATGTTTTTGCCAGAGTTTTTTATAGCCTTTGCAAATGTCACACCATCCATGTCGGGCATTTGCATGTCTGTAATAACAAGATCAAAATCATAATTTTCAAGGGATAATATCAGAAGTGCTTCCGAAGCGGAATTTGCTACATGAGTTGAGAATTTCCAATGTCTTAAGTTGGTCTCCAGGATGCGACAATTTGTTTTGTTATCGTCAACGATAAGAATGCGTTTCCCCTGTAAGGTATCCAGGTTTAAATGAACATAATTTACAAAAGCACTTTTGCTAGCTGAAGTCTTAATTGTGAATGTGAAAGTGGTTCCTTCTCCTAATTTACTTTGAATTGTTATTTCGCCACCCATTAGTGCTACAAGTTTTTCACTTATAGCCAAGCCAAGCCCGGTGCCACCATACTTGCGTGTTGTTGACGAGTCCACTTGAGCAAAAGCTTTAAACAATTTTCCGATTTTGTCGGATGGGATGCCTATACCAGTATCTCTTACATCGAATTCAAGTTCAAGTAAGTCATCATATTTATCTTTTGCCTTTACTCCAACGAATATTTCTCCATGCTTCGTGAATTTGATGGCATTACCCACGAGGTTTATTAATATTTGTCGTAACCTTAATTTGTCGGCTAGTATAACATTAGGCACATCATGTTCAATTTGATATAGAAGGTCAAGGCCCGTTGCGGCGGCCTTTGCTGAAAAGAGATCAAGCACTTCTTCAATACAACTGCGCAGATCAAACTCGTGAAAGTCCAATTCCATATTTCCAGATTCTATCTTGGAGAAGTCAAGAATATCATTGATTATGCCAAGCAAGCTTTCACCCGAACTATGGATTATTTCAGCGTATTCAGTTTGTTCAGGGTTTAAGGGTGTTTCGCGAAGCAAGGATGCCATTCCAATAACACCATTCATAGGTGTGCGTATTTCATGACTCATTGTAGCCAGGAAAACACTCTTGGCTCTGTTTGCCTGCTCTGCTTCATTGCGCGCTTTGCGCTCATCTTCCGTTAACCGTGCTAATTCTTTTGTTCTCTCGTCAACTTTCTCTTGCAGGATTTTCTTTTGTTTTTTAATTATTTGCATTCGCATTAAAAAGAACGCACTAAAGCATCCCAAAAAAAGTGATATCGCGCAAACTCTAAACCACCATGTCATCCAGAAAGGCGGAGTAATTTTCACTGACAGAGTAGCAATTTTTGATGACCACTCGCCCTGATTATTCAATCCTTTAACTTTAAATGTATAATTTCCTCCATCCAGATTTGTGTACGTTGCACTATGATCAGTGCCTATATAATTCCAATCTTTGTCGAATCCCTCCATCATATAGGCGTATTGTTTTTTTTCTGAAGAAGTATAATTCAACGAGGCAAATCCGAAAGAAAAAACAGACGATGAGTAGGGAAGGGTTATTGACTTTGTCTCGGATATATCTTGTTGCAAAGGAGATTCATCTTCGGGATTGTGAGAAATGGTAACTGGTTTGTTAAACAATTGAAAACTGGTAATCAAAATAGGAGGGTCGAATGGGCGTTCTTTTATACTATCAGGATGAAATTCATTAAAGCCATTCGGTCCGCCAAAATACATTGTTCCAGCACGGCTTTTGAGAAAGGAATTTCTTGTAAATTCTTTTGACTGGAGGCCATCTGCAGTTCCAAAATTTTTAAAAGATTTGCTTTCAATGTTGAACTTAGAAATACCATCATTGGTGCTCAACCATAAGTTTTCATGATCATCTTCCAAAATTCCCGGAACCTGTTCTCCTGGCAAACCATCTTTTTTATGAAACGAAATGAATTCGTTTTTTTTATAATTGAAAAGATTTAATCCGCCTCGTGTACCAATCCATAACCTCTTTTTGCTATCCTCAAAAATGGTTAGAACATTGTTGCTGCTGATGGTATTTTCATTCGGCCCGTTCATAAAGGTAGTAAACGCCTTGGTGGTCTTGTTAAATAGACACAACCCTAGTCCGTCAGATCCAACCCAAAAGTTTCCGTAGCTATCCTGAAGGATTGAGTTTATACCAACGTTGTTATTAAAGCCATCGGGATAGCCAACGACGGTGTTATATCGTATAAAGTTTTTATTAACTGGGTCATATAAATTAAGACCACCGTTAAAAGAACCCAGCCATACGTTTCCATCGGGATCTTCATATAACGTCATTATGTTATCACTGCTTAGGCTGTTTTTATTTTTCGGATCATGTTTAAAACGGGTCGCCAAATTTTTACTCAAGTCAAATACGGTAAGGCCATCACCCCAGGTGCCTGCCCACAGGTTACCATGCTTGTCTTCAATAACGCTCAGCACGTAGTCTCCTGACAAGCTGTTCTTATTGCTGGCACTATGTTGATAATACTTAAACAAGCCTTTTTTTCTATCAAAATAGTTTATACCTCCACCATCTGTAGCTATCCAAAGATTGTTCTTAGCATCCTCGAAGAACGCAAGGACACTGTTATTGCTAAGACTATTGTTTAAAGTACTCGAGGTATAATGAGTAAATTTGTTTTCATCTATGTTTACGAAATCTAAACCGTGACTGAATGTTCCAATCCACATATTTCCTTTGTTGTCTTTGAAAAGGTCATATAGTGAGTTATCACTTAGGCTTGTATTACTCCCTGCCTCGAACTTATAATTATAAAATTTTTCAATTTTTTGCTCTAAAATACTGAGACCACCATTTTGAGTGCCGATCCAAAGGTAGCCTTTGGAATCTTCGCAGATTGTGACGATATAATCGCTTGGTAAGCCATTACTCTCATTGCTCTTGTAGTATGTTTTGAATTCACCAGTCACCTTATCTAGCAGGCGTAAGCCATTGAAACCTCCCATCCATAATTGTTTTCGACTATCTTCGAAAAGACAGCCTGCAGCATCATCACTTAACAACTTTCCGTTTTTGCCTTCGTGTTCAATTCTTTTGAATGTTTTGCTTTTTCTATCAAATAAGTTCAGCCCTTTCGTTGTTGTGATCCAAAGATTTTGATCACTGTCTTCAAGTATATCAGTAATGTAGTTGCTACTTATACTTTTTGGATCATCTGCGTTGACGGTATAAAAGGTATACTTGTTAGTAGATTGGTTGTAAAGCCCTAATCCCAAGCCCCTTGAGCCGACCCACATATCTCCATTTCGATCAAATATTATAGCTGTTAGAACTGAAGGCTTGTCCAGATCATCGAGGTCTATGATTTTATCCTTTGCTCTGTTCATCACCGCTAATCCAGCGCCTTCAGTGGTCATCCATATATTGCCTTCCTGATCTTCTGCGAGTCCGTGGATAGTATTTTTTGTAACATCGTTTTCATTCTTGTCTAATACATTATAGACTGTGAAATTATAGCCATCATATTTATTCAATCCATCTCGTGTTCCAAACCACATAATGCCTCTGCTATCTTGGAGAATGCAGTTAACATTAGTGTTTGACAGTCCGGCCTCGGTACTGATATTTGAAAACTTAATGTTTTGCCGTTGACAAAAAATGGTGTGACAGGACAGAAGAAGTACAAATACCCAGGCTGTCTTGATCTTCATTGTTCCCATAGCGTTCAAAGTCAAATCAAAATATTTCCATTCAACGTGTTAATGGAGCCGTTGTCTGTACTAACAATTTAATCAAAATCGGAGGAAACTTAATTCTGTTTTGACCTGGAGAATTGCGGATTTAATTTAATAACAACGTTTGTTATTAAATACTCACTGTAATGGCTCACAAAGGTAACAGATTGTAAATACCTGATAGATAAATATTTGCCAATCCGTAGACCAATAAGACTTTGCATGTAACAGAAGTTTTTTCATGGGTTGGAAATTAATACATGACTGGCAAGGGGAGGGCAGCAACATTCTTTGGAAAGGCATTGGTTTTTGTGAAGGATACAGGTAGATCGTTCTGACACCAAAATTTCTACTATATTTAAACAAATCTGCTTCTAATGGTAATGATACTATTTACAGTAGAAAATGAATTAGAAAAAGTAGTGTATCACTTTAGTGTATCCACACAACTATGAAATTTTTAGGGAGAAAGTGTATCTAATTAATAAACAAGAAAGCCCGCAATCTGTGAAGTTCCAACACTTTCAGTTGGTGTGCTTGCTTATTTTATTGTCTTGTAGGATTACATCAGCCCAGCTCATAGTTGAGAAGGTAAAGTTTTCAAGAATGGAAGTGGGCTCCGGGCTTTCCAATTCCAATATTACTTTTATCCTTCAGGATTCAAAGGGATTCCTTTGGTTTGGTACCCAAGACGGGCTGAATAAGTTTGATGGATATAACTTCAAAGTTTACCGCAACATTCCAGATGATACCGCCAGCTTATTAACAAATACGGTTAACTATATTTTTGAGGATAGTCAAAAAAAAATCTGGGTAAGCACGCGCAGTGGTGGCTTGCAATACTATGACAATAAATTGGATAGATTTGTCAGGATCAAGGAGTTTTCTGTAAATAGCCATATTCTTCAAATTACGGAAGATGATAATAAGAATGTCTGGATAACCGGCATCAGAGATTTTAACGCTTTGGTAGCACAGCTGGATCGGAGCACTGGGAAATGGAAAAGTTTTATTCTATTTCCATCTAAAGAACCAGTTGAATCGCTTGTGAGAGAATCAGAAGATGAATTCTGGATAGGGATAAGACGTGGAGGATTTTTGAAATGGAACAAAAAGACCAATACTGTTAAACGATATCTGCATGACCCTAAAAATTCGGAAAGCCCGGTTTGTTTTGATATTCACCAAATTCTTAAAGATGACAACGGCCACCTCTGGATTGCGTCAAACGAAGGACTAAGTAAATTTGAAATCAAAAGCGAAAAGTTTACCAATTTCACAGCAAATCCTTCCCGTCCCGGCAGTCTCCTTGTTAATCCTGTAAAACAAATTACCTGGGCTGATGGTCATTTGTGGCTGGCAACTGAAAACGGAGGGCTCAGCAGGATGGATACGACTACCAATCAGTTTACCAATTTTTTATTTGACAAAAATGATCCGACTTCACTAAGTGATAATTCTGTGTGGTCGGTGTATCGTGATCATCAAAACAGAATCTGGATCGGCACTTTTTCAAAAGGATTGTGTGTAATAGATAAATTGCAAAACAAATTTTCTCAACTCGATATTGTTCTCGAAAATGATATAGTAAACGCCATTCATCAGGATCATAAAGAAAGGATTTGGATTGGTACTGAGGGAGGAATAGTGCTTAAGGATAAGAATGGGGTGAAGTATTATAAACATGAGGCTGATCAAAAAGGCAGCCTCAGCAGTAATCCGATATTATCTATCTACGAGGACAGTCAAAACCGGATGTGGTTTGGAACCTGGGCAGGTGGCCTGAACAGATATGATGAAAAAACGGATCGTTTTGTTAGTTATTTACCGAGTGAGAAAAACGTGAAAAGTCTTTCTGATCCTAATGTATACTCCATCCTTGAATATTCGAAAACAAAGGAATTATTGGTAGCCAGTTATAAAGGACTGAATATTCTGACAGATGAAAAAAAAGGAACTTTTGAGAACTATAAAGAAAACGATAATGCTGCCAATAACTATATAAGAACCATTTATGAAGATAGCTACGGCAACGTATGGCTGGGCACCATCCAAGAACTCAATTTATTTGATACCAAGAACAAAAAAATTGTCCGTTTGGATACAGGAACAAACAAGAAAGAAATAAAAGCCAGCAAACTCGTAAATTATATTTTAGAAGATAAAAAAAAGAGGCTCTGGGTTGCCACGACTCTAGGGCTGGAAATGATCATCGATAAAAAAATCATTAAGCGTTTTACTACTAAAGACGGATTACCCAATGATATTGTGAATGGCATATTAGAAGACGACAAAGGGAATCTCTGGCTGAGCACCACCGAAGGAATCTCCAGATTCAATCCCGACAACAAAACATTTCAGAATTATAATGTAAGCGATGGATTGCTTAGCAATGAATTTAAACCTAACGCCTGTTTCAAAAACAAAGATGGTTTATTTTTTTTCGGAGGTAAAGGGATAAATGTATTTGATCCTGATAAGATCCGACACAATCCTTATGTCCCGCCTGTTTATATCACTGATTTCAAGATTTTTAATAAATCTGTAACAATAGGAGAGAAGGACTCATTGCTTAAAAGTCATATTAGTGAGACTAAAGAGATATATCTGCCACCCAGGTACAATGTTTTTAGTTTCGAATTTGCAGCTCTTAACTTTTCATCAAGCAACAAAAACAGGTATGCTTATAAATTGGAGGGCTTTGACAGTGATTGGAACTATGTTGAAAATCAACGTTCCGCTACATTTACCAACCTGGATCCAGCAACATATACATTCAGAGTTAAGGCATGTAATAACGATGGCCTGTGGAATGAAACGGGTGCATCACTCGTCATCCATGTTCTACCTCCTTTTTGGAAAACGTGGTGGTTCAAAACAATGGCTGGTATTTTAATTATAAGCCTGGCTATCGGTTATTATAAAATAAGAGTTAACTCCATTAAGCAGCAAAACAAGAAACTGGAAATTCTTGTCGCTAATCGAACTGCTGAACTTCAACATACAAATCAGGAACTCGTTAATCGAGATGAAGAAATTCAAACTCAGAACAATGAACTCTATAATCAACGGGAAATAATCGAAAAGCAGAATAATGAAATTATACAAAGGAATATGACATTAGAAGAAGAAGTAAAGAACAGGACTAAAGATTTGATTGAATATAATCAGCAGCTTGAACAATTTGCTTTCATCTCCGCTCATAACCTTCGGGCACCTGTTGCTCGTATTTTAGGTTTGGGTAATATTTTATCATTTGTGCGTAAGAATCCTGAAGAAGAGAAATCGGTTATTGACAAGATAATTTTCGCAACAAAAGAATTAGATACTGTTGTAAAAGATCTAAGTACTATTTTGGATTTAAGAAAGAATAACACATCTCTTATCACTACTATAAGTTTAGATGATGAACTGAAATTGATAAAAGAAAATTTAGAGAAAGAAATACAGGAAACTAATGCAGACATCGTGGAAGATTTTTCCGGAGCACCTTTTATCCGCACGTTGAAACCCTATCTCGACAGCATACTTATTAATTTAATCAGCAATGCTATTAAGTATCGTCACTTAGATAGGCGTCCGATAATTCAGATTAAATCAGAAATTATTGAGAATCAAATTTGTTTAACCGTATGCGACAATGGTATTGGTATAGATTTGTCATCTTATAAAGAGAAATTATTCATGTTGTACAGTCGTTTTCACAACCATGTAGAGGGTAAAGGTATGGGACTCTATCTAGTAAAGACTCAAGTAGTGGCTCTAGGTGGGAAAATAGAAGTTGAAAGCAAAATAGATCATGGAACGACTTTTAGAATCTTATTCAAAAATGAAACTGTTGTTTAAAGCAAGTACACAGTTGTCAAGCCCTTGTCTCGGTTATTGAAAGACCTAAGTAAAGCTTATCTAAAAGCTCGGCTTTCAATTAAGTTTTCGTGATTTTCTGCCAGAAAAGTCAGGTAACAATTGAAGTCATAATGACCTCATTGTTAGATATTTAAATGATGGTTT
>DATCRE010000366.1:0-2646 GCA_036569145.1 Cyclobacteriaceae bacterium | reverse complement strand
TCACCAACTGGTATCAAGTCAACTTGATATTGATCGCCTGGATTATCTCAAGCGCGATTGTTTCTTTACCGGTGTTCTTGAAGGTACTATCAGTGTAGATCGTATTATCGTTATGCTCAATGTTAAAAACGACGAGCTCGTGGTTGAAGAAAACGGCATATACAGCATCGAGAATTTTTTAAACGCACGCAGGTTTATGTACTGGCAAGTCTATTTACATAAGACAACAGTAAGTGCAGAGCGTATGCTTGTCAACCTCATTCGACGGGCACAGGTGTTGGTACATGCTGATGAACCTCTGATGGCAACAGAAGAACTTAAATTTTTATTAAAAAATAAATTAACACTGAATGACTTCAATGAAAGCAAAGAGCCTCTCAACGCTTTTGCCCGACTTGACGACAATGACATTTGGGGCGGAATAAAAATATGGAAGAATTATAACGACCCTATCATTTCAACGCTCTCACGCATGCTGCTTGAACGAAGATTATTTCAGATCAGATTAAGTATCGAGCCTATTAAAAAGACTTTCGTTGAAAACATAAGAAGCGAAGTATCCAGAAATTATAACACGTTAATGTCCGAATCATCATACTTGTTCTCTTATGGTACAGTCTCGAATGAAGCCTATACCGATGGAAAGCAAATTAATATATTGACAAAATCAGGCTCGCTGGTCGATATAGCCCAGGCGTCAGACCTTCCGAATATTAAGGCCTTGAGCAAAATCGTGAAAAAAAACTATCTGTGCTGGCCTAAAGATGTATCTTTGCATTTTTAGCAAGAAAGTTAATCGTTATTAGTTAATGGTAGCGATTAGCAGATAACGATTAACGGATAACGAAATATGGAATTTACCATCAATCAGATTGCGGCCATGTTGGGAGGAGAAGTTCGTGGCGATGGCAATGGAAAGATAAATATGCTGGCTAAAATTCAGGATGCGAAGAAGGGTCAGGTAGCATTTCTTTCCAATCCTAAGTATGAACAATATATTTACTCTACGCAGGCTTCGGCCGTTATCGTTAAAAAAGATTTTATTGCCCGCAAAGAAATTTCTTCTGCTCTAATACTTGTTGATGATCCTTATGTAAGCTTCACTGTTCTGTTAGAAGAATACCATAAAATGATCAGCTTTCAGAAATCTGGTATTGAGCAGCCAAGTTACATTGGTGAAAATTCTACTACTGGTAAAAACATATATCGCGGAGCCTTCTCATACATTGGAAGCAATGTAAAGATCGGCGACAACGTGAAGATCTATCCTCATGTCTACATTGGCGACAACACTATTGTTGGCGATAACACTATACTTCACGCCAATGTAAAACTGTATCCTGACACTCGCATCGGAAAGAGCTGTGTTCTGCATGCAGGCTGTGTCATTGGCAGCGATGGATTTGGATTTGCCCCGCAAGGTGATGGCACTTACAAAACAATACCTCAGCTTGGCAATGTTATCATCCAGGACAATGTAACTGTAGGTGCTAACACTGTTATTGATTGCGCCACACTATTCGGCGACTCTACTATTGTACAGGATGGTGTGAAGCTTGATAACCTGATCCAGATAGCACACAATGTAGAGATTGGAAAGAACACGGTAATAGCAGCACAAGCCGGTATTTCAGGTTCAACTAAAGTTGGTGAAAACTGTATGATTGGCGGTCAGGTAGGCATTGCAGGTCACCTGGTCATTGCCAACAACACCAGTCTTGGAGCACAGGCCGGTGTATCAAAATCAATCGAGCAGGAAGGAGAACGTCTTTTAGGAAGTCCTGTATTTGATATTAAAGAGTTTTTCAGGTCATACGCTGTATTCAAGAAGCTTCCAGACCTGCATTTCCGCATTCGCGAACTTGAAAAGAAAGTCAAAAACAGCCAGGAGAACGCTGAAGAGCATTCCTTTTCAGTAGACGACGCCAAATAAAATCTTTTTACTCATCGTTTATTAGTTATTGTTGAGCAAATACGGGAATTGCGGTTCTTCGCTATTGGATTATCCGGATAATTCGGATTAAATTTGCCCTCTTTGTATAAAAAATGCTCAACATCAAACAGCAAACTATCCAGAAATCTGTCACCCTTTCGGGTGTAGGTCTCCATACTGGCGTGCAGACGAACATGACTTTTGTTCCTGCCAAACCCAACCACGGAATAAAATTTCAACGGATCGACTTACCGGGTTCACCCATCATCGACGCTGATTGCGATAATGTTACCGATGTTTCCAGGGGAACAACTATTGAACAGAGCGGTGCCAAAGTAAGTACTATTGAACATACACTGGCAGCACTGGTAGGTTCTGAAATAGATAATGTTCTCATTCAGCTGGATGGTCCGGAGTGCCCCATCATGGATGGAAGTTCACTTCAGTTCGTGGAAATCATTAAAGATGCTGGCGCTGAAGAACAGAATGCCATCCGCGATTTCTTCGAAGTACAAGAGCCACTCTTCTATCGCGAAGTAGCTCGTAATGTTGAGATTGCAGCGTTGCCGCTCGATGATTACCGCGTTACGGTAATGATCGACTACAACTCACCTGTGCTGGGAAGCCAGCATGCTTCGATTACCGACATTCGTCAATTTGAAAAAGAAATAGCATCGTGCCGCACATTCTGCTTCTTGCACGAGCTTGAAATG
>DATCRE010000365.1:0-3303 GCA_036569145.1 Cyclobacteriaceae bacterium | reverse complement strand
GTATAGTGCCAGCTGTTGCCTTCCGTAAAGGCATCGCCCCATTTGAATGGATTGAATGGAGTTTGAAATTTGCCATCTGCATTTCGTCCGCGCATGAGTTTTGTTTCTTTATCAAATACATTCCTGTAATTCTGTGAACGTTTTGCAAATCGTTCAACTTCCGGCTTCGGTCTGTTCAATGCTTTCGCTAATTGATAGATGGAAAAATCATCGTAAGCATACTCTAACGTGCGGGCAACGTTTTCATTTATCTTCACATCATACGGTACATACCCCAACGCATTATAGTATTTCACGCCTGCACGGCCTACTGAACTGAGCGGACCTTCGTTTTCGCTGTTCTTTAAGACTGCTTCATATAATAAATTGATATCAAAGCCACGTGCACCTTTAAGATAAGCATCAGCAATGATGGAAGCTGAATTCGAACCTATCATACAATCACGATGTCCGGGACTAGCCCACTCTGGCAACCATCCACTCTCTTTATATGCATTGACTAATCCTTCCATGATTTGTGAATTGAGCGTGGGATACATCAGATTAAAAAATGGAAACACAGCTCTGAATGTATCCCAGAATCCGTTGTCAGTAAATAAATATCCGGGCAAAACTTTTCCATTGTATGGACTGTAGTGAACAACTTTTCCGTTGCTGTCATATTCATAAAACTTCCGCGGAAAAAGTAACGCACGATATAAGCATGAATAAAAAGTACGCGTCTGATCCACTGAACCTCCTTCTACTTTTATTCTGCTTAGCTCTTTATTCCATGCAGCTTTAGCCTTTTGTTTTACAGTCTCAAAGTCATCGTTGCCTATCTCTTTAAGATTTTGTTCTGCCTGCTCTGTGCTGATGAATGACGATGCCACACGCATTAAAACTTTTTCGCCCTTCTTAGTTTTAAATCCAACGACAGCACCAACATGTTCATCATTCAACTCCAATGAATTTTTTACAAGTTCTTTTTCTTTCCATGTTGATTTGAATGTGAAGGGTTTGCTAAAATAAATAACAAAGTAATTTTTGAAATTATCAGGAACACCACCGCTATTCTTTGTTGTATATCCAATGATTTTATTTTCTGCAGGAATAATTTTTATGTATGAACCATCATCAAGTGCATCAACAACAACATACGATGAATCTGACGATGGAAATGTAAATCGAAAAGCTGCTGCGCGTTCTGTTGGCGTTATCTCTGTTGTAACATCATGATCAGCCAGGTATACACTATAATAATATGGTTTTACTGTTTCAGCTTTATGAGAGAACCAACTTGCTCTTTCATCTTCATTAAAACGGAGCTTGCCCGTAACAGGCATAATGGCGAATTGTCCATAGTCATTAATCCAAGGACTAGGTTGATGTGTTTGTTTAAAGCTTCGGATCTTATCAGCATCATACATATAAGCCCAACCATCTCCCATCTTACCAGTTTGTGCCATCCAGAAATTCATACCCCACGGCAATGCTATTGCAGGATAAGTGTTACCGGTAGACAAACTTTCTTTTGAATTCGTGCCCATCAACGGGTTAACCCATTCAACAGGATCAGAGACCTGATTGACCAATTGTGCTTTCAATGGCCAAACAGAGAATATCAATATCAATATCAATGATAGAAATAATTTTTTCATGAACGCAGGCTTAAAGTTTAGGTAACAAAGAGATATACAACTATAACAGTCTCTCCCCTTACAATAATAATTTTTTAAATACACATTCAACTCATTTTATATTCCAACGGGCACATAGCAATTTTAACTTAGTATATATCGAATGAATGCACCTACTTCACAACATCGCTGCACCATTTTCATCAGCAACTTTGTGCTCATTAGCACTAATGGCTTTCGCCTAATTATAATTCTTATGAGCCTACCCCTTCCGTATCCTGTATTCTACATTCTATATTCTACATACATGAAGTGTACACATCACACATGATACCGATTGCATAATGATCTAAGTAATATCAGCACCCTCTCACGAAACCGGTTTCGTAAATAAAAACACATCGCTTAAAATTTTCATAAATATTATTTCTCAAGTTCGTATACCCCACTCTCCGGAATTTCTTACAATTTCAGTATATTACTACATAAACCTATATACATTCATTGTTTGCTGTTGTATTGATTTAACCAAATCACCTAAACAAAAAACTACGTGAGCCAAGTGCCCGAACATTTTGATCTGGTAATCAACATCAAAAAAGGTGACACCAAAAGCCTCGAATTACTATTTCGAAGAATGTATCCGCAGCTATGTGCTTACGCCAGAAAATTTTTAAATGATCAAACCGACGCGGAAGAAATTGTTCAGGAGTTATTTTATTCAATCTGGAAACATCGCGATCGACTGGATGAAAATCAATCACTATCATCTTACTTATTTACATCTGTAAAAAACAGATGCCTGAATTTTCTTGATGCTAAAAAAAGAAGAACAAGGCATGCCGATCTTATGCGTTATCTCTACACACACGAAGCTGTTGATGGTGCTAACTCATATCACACTTTATTAAAGAAAGAACTTGAAAAAGATTTTGACAAAGCATTGGAGGACTTGCCACTAGAGTGCAGAAAAATATTTGAGTTAAGCAGGTTAGAAGGTTTGAAGTACCAGGAAATTGCAGTGAAGCTAAATATCTCCATTAAAACAGTTGAGACGCAAATTTCGCGCGCACTTTCTAAATTAAGAGTGATGCTGAAGGAGCACATTACTACCTGACCTGTTTGAGTTCTGGATTAATTTTTACTTATTGTATTACGATAGATAAAAACTCAGTAAGTCTGAGTTCAATTCTGTAGCTTCAAAGAATTACCTTTTCAGACCTAAATCACCTATGGACAACAAACAGGAACTGCATAGTATCCTCTGGAGCTCTTTTAAAAAAGGAGATTGGGAAGCCTACACCAGTCTCTATCACGCCTACTATAGTCTGCTCAATAATTATGGTTATAAGTTTACGAAAGATGTTAATCTCATTGAAGACACTATTCACGATCTCTTTGTAAGGCTCTGGACAAACAGAGATAACCTGGGCAATCCCATTTCAGTAAAGAATTATCTTTTCAAATCATTACGAAATATTCTGTTTAGAAAAATTAAAACACAGGCCAGGTTTTTTAATCTGCAGGAAGATGATGAATCAATTCCCTTCGAAATATCTTTTGATAGCCAATTGATTCTAAGTGAAGATGAGCATCAACTGCAACAGGTTATAAAAAGTGTTTTGAATAAACTTCCTGCACGACAGCAAGAGGTAATCTTTCTTCGCTTTTATGATGGACTCTC
>DATCRE010000364.1:0-2325 GCA_036569145.1 Cyclobacteriaceae bacterium | reverse complement strand
TTAATTATGAAAAACATCTCATTACTACTTCCATTTATTGTTGGTATTGCACTAACAGCACAGGCTTCAATAAACGGACAACTACGAACTGCCGTCAATAGTCCTTTACTAGCTACGCTAATATCATTTATTGTGGGCACTGTATTTCTTATCGGTGTTATTCTTTTCACGAGTGATAAGGTGCCTTCGCTTAGTGAACTCAGTCAGATTGAATGGTATAAATATACCGGAGGTCTTCTTGGAGCTTTTATTGTGATGGCCATAATATTATCCATAAAAAATATCAATCCCTCTTCCCTGTTCGCATTAATCGTAGCCGGTCAATTAATAACAGCACTTGTCTTTGAACAACTTGGCATACTCGGAGTGCGTCAATCATCCATTAATTGGTCTAAAGTAGTAGGAGTAATTCTGCTGGTTGCTGCCGTTTATCTTATCAATAGAAAAAAATGATGTCCATTTCACCCTTTATCACAATATTAGGTTAGGTGACAAACAATTTTTCATAACTTGATGTAAACCAAAATCACACAATTATGAAAATTACCTATGCCAGTTTTGCGCTGGTTTTTATAGTGCTGGCCTGCGAACCTAAAAAACATGATGATCAAACATCAGCTACAGACACCACTGCTGTTGACACGATGAAAGTAAGCTATGCTGCCAAGCTCACAGATCAGCAGAAGGCAGAAGGCTGGAAACTTTTATTCGATGGTGAAACACTTAATGGATTACGAATTTTTAAAAATCAACCCAACGACAGCTGGGAAGTAAGTGAAGGAACACTTCATTGCAAACCTTTTGCTGAAAATAAAGAAAACAAGCGATCTGATATTATGACAACAGATGAGTATGAAAACTTTGAATTGTCATTTGACTGGAAAATTTCCGCACAAGGAAACAGTGGCGTTATGTATCGTGTAAGTGAACAGTTCGATCAACCCTACAAAAGCGGTCCCGAATATCAACTTCTTGATGACGGAGGCTACCCTGGCGAGACAAAAGATAAAAATATGACGGCCTGCAATTATGATATGAATGAAGCACCAGGCAAAAAAATGAATCCTGTAGGCGAATGGAACTCCTCGAAAATTGTTGCCAACGGAAATCATATTGAACACTGGCTCAACGGTGTTAAAGTATTAGAATACGAAATAGGTTCTCCTGATTGGAAAAAACGTAAAGCCATCAGCAAATGGAAAGACGAGGCTGGCTATGCAATGACCAAAAAAGGTTTTATTGATTTTCAGGATCATAGTCATGAGGCCTGGTTTAAAAACATCATGATCAAAACTTTGTAGTCCTCTTAACAAGTAACATGAATGTCAATGGCATTCATGTTACAGTTAAAAAAATAATATCCTTCACATTCGGTAATACAATCCTTACTACATTAGCCACAAAAAATAATAGCATGTGTGGCATTACCGGAATCTTCGCTTACAACCTCGTTGGTAAATTCAACAAGATAAATGTAACGGCTGCCACCATGGCACTGGAAAAGCGCGGACCTGACTTCCAGGATATTTACATAGATGATTGGGTAGGCCTCGGTCATCGTAGGCTCTCTATTATTGATACCAGTGAGGGCGGCAATCAACCCATGTGGGATAACACTAATCGTTATTGTATTGTTTTCAACGGTGAGATCTTCAATTTTCAGGAGCTTAAAAATCAACTTCTTGCGCAAGGAATTTCGTTTCGTTCTCATTCAGATACCGAAGTACTTCTGAATCTGTATATTCTTGAAAAAGAGAATTGTCTGAATAAATTGAATGGATTCTTTGCATTCTGCATTTACGACAGAAAGGAACAAACTTTTTTTCTCGCACGCGATCGTTACGGAATAAAGCCACTACTTTACATTTTTGACGAGGATAAGTTTTTGTTTGGATCAGAAATGAAGTCCATCATTCAGTATGGCATTGACAAAACCATCGACTACAATTCATTACACACATACCTGCAGCTAAATTATATTCCGGCACCACATACTATTTTTAGCCATGTCAAAAAGCTAATGCCTGGTCATTTCATTAAAGTAAAACGAAGTGCAATAGAGATTAGCAAATACTATGAAATACCATACAATGCCGAGGCCGTTAAAAAAAATACAATTTCGTATGATGATGCCAAACTAAAATTCAAAGCCTTACTTGAAAAGTCAGTCGAACGAAGGTTGATTGCTGATGTTCCACTGGGAGCCTTTTTAAGTGGTGGCATAGACTCCTCCGTGGTAACAGCTGTCGCCAGCAAACTTAAGCCAGAACTTCACACATTCTCAATCGGCTTTCGCGATGAAAAGTTTTTTGATGAAACAAACTA
>DATCRE010000363.1:0-4962 GCA_036569145.1 Cyclobacteriaceae bacterium | reverse complement strand
ATTGGTAACTGATTCAGTACCTCTTTTGCATAACCATTAACAATAAGCGCTACGGCAGATTCTGCGTCAATACCACGCTGTAAGCAATAGAAAATCTGATCTTCACCTATCTTGGATGTAGTGGCTTCATGTTCAATCTTCCCAGTATTATTTTCGACATCAATGTAGGGGAACGTATGCGCGCCGCATTGGTCACCCATCAACAAGGAATCACACTGAGAGAAGTTACGTGCATTGGTAGCACGTTTCATAATATGTACTTGTCCGCGGTAGCTGTTTTGTGAATGGCCTGCGGATATACCTTTAGAAACAATTCTTGACTTGGTATGCTTGCCAATATGAATCATCTTGGTGCCAGTATCAGCTTGCTGATAATTATTGGTTACAGCTACAGAGTAGAACTCGCCCATGGAGTAGTCACCTTTCAATACACAGGAAGGATATTTCCAGGTAATGGCAGAACCCGTTTCAACTTGCGTCCAGGAGATTTTGGAATGATCACCAGCACATAATCCACGCTTCGTTACAAAATTATAAATACCACCTTTACCATTTTTATCACCAGGATACCAGTTTTGTACGGTAGAGTATTTTACCTCAGCATCTTTCATGGCATAGATTTCAACAACCGCAGCATGCAATTGATTTTCATCACGCATAGGAGCGGTGCAACCTTCCAGGTAGCTTACATAAGATCCTTCGTCAGCAACAATGAGTGTTCTTTCGAACTGCCCAGTGTTGGCTGCATTAATTCTGAAATAGGTTGAAAGCTCCATCGGGCAACGAACGCCTTTTGGAATATAGCAGAAAGAGCCATCAGTAAAGACAGCTGAGTTTAGTGCGGCGAAGTAATTATCATTTACCGGCACAACGGAACCCATGTATTTCTTGATGAGTTCAGGGTGTTCAATTACGGCTTCGCTGAAGGAGCAGAAGATGATCCCCATTTCAGCCAGTTTATCTTTAAAAGTGGTAGCTACAGAAACACTGTCGATTACAGCATCAACAGCAATACCTGTAAGTCTTTTTTGCTCAAGAAGAGATATACCTAACTTTTCAAATGTCTTTATCAATTCAGGATCAACGTCTTCCAGCTTTTTGGCTTGCGAAGACTTTTTAGGAGCTGAATAATAGATGACATCCTGATAGTTGATTTTAGGATAATGGACATTTGGCCACGTTGGCTCCGTCATTTTGGTCCATTTGCGGTAAGCATCAAGACGCCAATCTAATAGCCACTGTGGTTCATTCTTTTTAGCTGATATAAAGCGGATTATATCCTCATTCAGACCTTTTGGGGCCGAATCGGTTTCAATGTTTGTTGTCCACCCGTGCTCATATTCTTTTGAGGTGAGTTCCTCAAGTACCTGGTTGTCTTTGCTCATGTAGTAGTCTATTTAGACTAAGTTCAAATAACTTTCAAAGTTATAACAAAAAACGCATTTTTAGGTTCGTAAGGCTTGAAATAAATCCGGTAACGGTTTAAGTAAGATTCAGACTACGATCCAGACTTTCTTCCAGTGAGATCATCGTTTCGGTTCTTTCTATTCCTTCTACCTGCTGAATCTTATCGTGAAGAACAATCTTTAGATGATTAGTATCCTTACAATGTATACGAACAAACATACTGTAATTGCCTGTTGTATAATGGATGCTGGTAATCTCTGGAATTGCTTTGAGATTGGACATTACCTGGTCATACAAAGCACTCTTTTCCAGGAAGATTCCAATGAAGGCAGTGATATCGTAACCAAGCTTGGCATAGTTTACTTTAAGTGTTGTTTTTTCAACAATGCCTGCTTCCTCCATTTTATTCATTCTGACATGGACAGTTCCGCCAGATACAAATACTTTTTTGGCAACTTCGGTGTAGGGTTTTTTAGCATCCTGCATGAGTATTTCTAATATCCGCAGGTCTACGTTATCAACTTTATAATTTTCAGACATATCAAAAAATGTTTTTTGATGAATATTCAAAAATACATATATAATTTGAAAAGTATATAATATTTAAAACTGTTTATTGACGTAGATAGCAATTCGCTGTTACTTTGTTAAAAGTTTTACATCTGCTATGCACTTTTAGTAAACGTTGTAGAAGTGAGATGTGAAAAATGAAAACAACATTGTAGGGTGTTGGAATTTGGCAGACAAGCCCTCCGGTCTCGGGGGTGAAGACAACAGGATAAAGTCCAGCCTTTGGCGACCTAACTGCTTCGTGGAGGTTCGAACCCTCCCTCTACAGCAAGCGCTCCGAAGAAGTCGGTCGCGATTCTCCCATCTCTCAGTTTAGGTTAATAAAGTCATGTGGAGGCGAGCCCCAATCGAAAGATCGGGGCTTTTGTTTTTAATTAGGTGTCACAGTCGAGCTTGGTGTGAAATGCTCAGGGCATTATGATTATGTTACTTATGTTCTACCCATGTTAAACGGTTGAAATATTTATTGACAGAGCTCACATCAGCAGGCCGATTTTAAGCAAAATGCAATTAATTAGTCTTTAATTAAAAATTGTATAATAATTCAAATGTTTTATTGACGAAGATCATAATTCAACGTTACTTTGTTAAAGAAATCACAAAGAAAGTATACAACTTCTTATAACGATTAGAAGTTTTTAACATAAGAAACAACATTGTAGGGTGTTGGAATTTTGGCAGACAAGCCCTCCGGTCTCGGGGGTGAAGACAACAGGATAAAGTCCAGCCTTTGGCGACCTAACTGCTTCGTGGAGGTTCGAGCCCTCCCTCTACAGCAAGCGCTCCGAAGAAGTCGGTCGCGATTCTCCCATCTCTCAGTTTAGGTTAATAAAGTCATGTGGAGGCGAGCCCCAATCGAAAGATCGGGGCTTTTGTTTTTTTATGGCTTAACTAAATCTTCTTTTTTTCAATCTATAGGAACAATCGTTTGTTTTTAGGAACGATTATATAAATTCACATTTTTATAGATTGTTCATGGTTATGAAAGATTTTCCCTGGTTTAAGAATTATCCTGAAGGTGTGGCACATGAGATAAATCTCTACGATCATGACTCGTTGGTTGATCTCTTTGAAACAAGCTGCAAGAAATATGCTGACCGTATTGCTTTTGAAAATATGGGTGTTGCACTTACCTATAGCCAGGTTGATAAACTCTCCAGAGATTTTGCAGCTTATTTGCAGGTAGAGCTTGGTTTGAAACAAGGTGAACGCATTGCTATTCAGATGCCTAATTTGTTACAGTTTCCAATTGCATTTTTTGGAGCATTGCGCGCCGGGCTAATTGTTGTGAATACAAATCCTCTCTATACTCCCAGAGAAATGGAGCATCAGTTTAAAGATGCTTCAATTTCTGCCATTGTTATTGTCGCGAATTTCGCCAGTCATCTTGAGAAAGTGTTGCAGCATATCAAGATCAAGCATGTTATTATTACTGAGTTAGGCGATATGAGTGGGGCACTTAAAGGGGCTCTTGTAAATTTCGTAGTGAAGTATGTCAAGAAGATGGTGCCCGCATATAATATTCCGCATACTGTTTCTTTTAAAAGTGTATTAAGTAAAGGAGCCTCTTTAAAATTCACCAAGCCGGTAATCACTAATCAGGACGTTGCTGTTCTTCAATATACAGGTGGAACTACGGGCATTTCAAAGGGTGCAAAGTTATCGCATGGAAATATAGTTTCTCATAATTCCATGATTACTGAATGGTTTAAGCCTTATATGAATACCAATGGCGGTGATCTTATCATTACGGCCATACCGATGTATCACATATTTGCATTGACCGTTAATGGAGTCTTGATGTTTAGCACAGGTGTAAAAAATGTGCTGATTACCAATCCGCGCGATATGAAGGGCTTTGTTAAGGAACTGAAAAAACACAAATTCAGTATTCTCACGGGTGTGAATACTTTATTTAATGGATTACTCAATACACCCGGTTTTAAAGATTTGGATTTCAGTCACCTACATGGTGCAGTAGGAGGGGGCATGGCGGTTCAGGATGTTGTAGCCAAACGCTGGAAAGAAGTTACAGGCACAGCCCTGGTTGAAGGATATGGTTTGAGTGAAACATCACCAGTTTTATGTTGTAATCCGCTTGACGGTAAGCACCGTCTTGGTACAATTGGGTTGCCAATGCCAAATACAGAAGTAGCCGTATTTGATGATGATGGTAATAAACTTGCCCCAGGTGAAACGGGTGAGATATGTGCCTGTGGTCCTCAGGTAATGTCGGGCTATTGGGAGAAAGATAACGCAGGTGTGTTCTTTCCGGGCGGATGGTTTAGAACGGGAGATATTGGGTGCATGGACCCTGATGGATTTTTTAAAATTGTAGATCGTAAAAAGGATATGATTAAAGTTTCAGGCTTTAACGTATTTCCGAATGAAATAGAAAATGTCGTGGCTGCTCATCCTAAAGTTTTAGAAGTAGCTGCTATTGGCGTACCGGATGTAAAGTCAGGAGAGGTAATAAAGATTTTTATTGTGAAGCGTGATGAAAGCTTAACAGTTGATGAACTGAGAGTGTACTGTCATGAAAATTTAACAAATTATAAAGTGCCCAAGTTTATTGAATTTAGAAAGGAGTTGCCGAAATCAAATGTTGGTAAAATTTTAAGGAGAGTTTTGAAAGAAGAACAGGCAGCTAGTACAGCTGCAAATGCTGCTTAATCTGGGAGAGGATTTATTGCTTGAATAGAAGCATTAGAGTAACTTCATATTGAAATAACAGATACTATTATGATCGGCTTTTTTGAACATCAATATCTTAAGTACAAGAAGAATCACATTAAGAATCTGTTAGCGCTTGCCAAAGCTGACGGTCACATGCACCCGAAAGAGGAAGCTCTTCTTTATAAAATAGGAAAACGATATGGCATTAAAGATCGTCAGGTAAAAGAGCTTATTGATTCGAATGAAAAGTATGAAGTGATTGTGCCTGATAATCATAATGACAAGATGAATTTATTGTATGATCTTGTA
>DATCRE010000362.1:0-2900 GCA_036569145.1 Cyclobacteriaceae bacterium | reverse complement strand
CAACAAGGCTTTCCAGGTTGTAGTCGAGGCCAATGCATTCCAGTTCTTCATAATCAACATTTGCTTTTGAAGTATCTTTAGGGAATATCACACCCAGTTTATCAATAAGCTCACTCCAATTTATGTTTGCCTTCGTTAAGGTAGCCTGATCCATCAGCGTTATTTCTGATGTAGGATATTTGATCATGTTGTAAACTGATTTGAAAGCAAAGCGCGATGCAGGCACGCTAATCTTTTCAGAAATTTTTACAAGCTCTCCGAGATGAGGCTTTGGTTGAGGTCCTACCTGCGAGAGATCTATTTGTGTAATCTCTGCCAGTTGCTTAACAGTAAGACTCGGCGAAGCTACTGCGAGCTCCAGATATTTAGACCAATCAACAAGAGGGAAATGAAGCTTCAGGGAAGGTCTGATCTGAACTTCACAATTCATAACACTTCCCCATACAGGTTTCCAGTCGGGAGAATTAACGGGAGGCTCAATACTCCATGATAGGATCACTCTTAATGTTGGCAACAAAGGTTTTTCGCAATCAGAAAATCTTGAAGTCTTTTTCTTTAACGTAGCAGCATACTTGATCGGAAAAATTGAATGACCTGTACAATCATTTGCAGCAGGAATGTCATGTACATGAATAGCAACGCTTCCCTGATCAATAAATCCGGTACCATCATGAAAGTCAAGATAAAAGCGAAGATATTCGAATGAACCTGCAGCGCACAGATTCCCTGAATAACCAGCTGACTTCTTTATGGAAAATGTAGCTTCCATATTTTCTGTATCGGGATTGTAGCCTACGCAGGTGAGTGCCTCGTAGCTCTCGTCAGCAATAAGTTTGTAAATTGGTTTTGAACTGCTTCCTGGAATGTTTCCAAAATAATTCGGATTCTTTGCAAGCATGTAGTGAAAATGTGTGCGTTCTGCTTCGAGCTTAACAAGTTCTACTGCAGATGGGTCGTTTTTTGACATTGTATTTTTTATTGATGCGCCTACTCTTCTTCGGATTTTCGGCTTACTCCGTTTATTTTTTATGATTCATTGGATTGTAAATAGCAATGTTATTTTTTGATAGCAGGTTATAATTTCCTGCTGCTGTTTTACGAGTACAAAGCTTGATACATGAAGCAGTCTTATCAATACCCTCACGGTGTGATTAACCTACCCTTTTGTGGGTATTCGGAAGAGTAGATGTGAATTATATAGATATGAGAGATGGAATGCCCTCTATTT
Organism: Cyclobacteriaceae bacterium; assembly: GCA_036569145.1. Taxonomy (GTDB): domain Bacteria; phylum Bacteroidota; class Bacteroidia; order Cytophagales; family Cyclobacteriaceae; genus DATCRE01. Next base: position 1,672 of record DATCRE010000362.1, on the reverse strand, counting down.
TGAATAGACTTAATTGAATTTTCTAAAACTCAATTACGATTGATCTTCTCTGAAGCTTCTTTGTTAACGATGTTGAGAATATCAGATGCTGACAGTGCGGCGTTGTATACTTTTACTTTATCTATGTAGCCATTAAATATTCTTTCAGAAGGAAATTCTTCATTGCGCCCGAGGTTCCACTTGCTCTCATTTGAGAGATTAACACGCTTCTGTAGTTGTGTAGTTCCTTTTAGCTCACCATCAATATAGACTTGCAATGTATTTCCATCGCAAACACCCGCTATATGATGCCAGTTGTTTTGCCAATTCGTTGACAGATTTACATTGCATTCGCCTCTGCCCCATCCACCAGCGAAAAAATTAAGTGATCTGTTTCCACTAATCTGCAAAACATGATAATCTCCTTTGGTTATAAGATCTGCGATTTCATTCTTGTTTGTTGTAGCGTAAACCCAGGCCATTATTGTTATGGTTTCTCCTGTAACATCGAGACTTCGTGAATTAGGGATTTCAACAAAACTGCTTTCGTTTGATGCTATGTATTTTTCCTCATCATGATGTTCTTCGCCCGTTGTAATAACTTTTCCATCATTGTTAAATCCGGAAGAGTCAACGACTAGTAAACTATGATTTTGTTGCAGTGATAAATCAAGCACACGTGACTGTGTGTTATCGCTGTATACTTTAAACTTTTCAATCTTGTTACTAACACGAACGGCATGAAATCCATTTGCTGGTACATCAAATTCTCTTTCAATTTTTCGTTTCTCTCCACCTTTCAACCGGATAGTGTCTGTTAAAATTTGTGCTTCATCGAGGTAAACAGGAATAGTAAATAATTGTGTTTGCCAGCCTATGTTCTTAACAGTATATGAAATATGTTGCGACTGGTTTTTCTTAATTATTGGTAATGCAAGCAACGCATCAAATTGAACCTGGTCAGCATTGCTCACACCTGCATCAATTACTTCTACTTCCAGATCTTTCAGGTCGTCAATGCGCAGTCTTGCTTTTCCTAAGCTGTACAATTGGCAACTTACTGAATCAATAATAGTTTCATTGGGCTGCATCACCAGGTTTTTAGATGTATACTCTGCATTGTTTATAAAAAACTTAGTAACCTTCGTTCCTGTAACACCGGCATTAGACAAGGAATACCGGATCCAGAATATTTCATTGGGCTTCACAATCTTTTTTGAAACTGAATAATCAGTAATGGTAAATACAGGCTCATCAGACTTATTCATGACAAACCATTTGGCTGGTTTATCGGTCATGTCGGCAGAGATCTTTCCTCCCCGCAAAATCACATCATGAGAAATTTGAAGTTGCCTGTAGTTCTTCTTGTTAAACTGTAACAACTTTATGAATACATTCTGAGCCGTGGAGTTTTTAGTTTCTACTATAAAGTTTTTTCCATTGCTCAGATGAATTGTTAACGATTTAAACATGGGTGATCCGATATCATAAACAGGTTGTGCTGCTGTGGTTGGATAAAATCCCATAGCACTAAATATATACCAGCTAGACATCGAGCCAAGATCATCATTACCAGGAAGTCCACCTGGTGTATTTTTAAAACGCGATTGCAGTATAGTACGCACCCACTTTTGAGTAAGCTCCGGACGTGAAGCTTTGTTAAACAGGTATGGAATATGAAAAGCTGTTTCAT
>DATCRE010000361.1:0-12575 GCA_036569145.1 Cyclobacteriaceae bacterium | reverse complement strand
GATTCTATAATATCATTGTCGATGACATCATCAATATAATGGTATACAAAAAACCGATATACTTTGCGACAAATGTTTTTGGCTGTTTCATGTTGAGCATAGATCATTTCAATTAACTGATCTAACTCATCCATAGCGCTTGCCTCAGTAGGATTACCTCCTGACAGAAGTAACGGATCGGGTGCAATTGTAATACCTCCGAAATGACTGCTAAATGTTTTAGGAGCCGTGGCATCATTATCGTGTGAGGAAGCATTTGTTGCTGAGCCTCTTACACTGGCCCTGGGTAATAAGGTGTCGGCATCAATAGTTGTAAATGTATCATCAAATTGCCATCCGGATAAAACGCGTGCCGCTATCTGAATATCAGTTTCACTGTAGTTAGCATAATCACCTTGCTGTGTTACAGGTGCTATGTAGCCATCAAGACCTCTGCCTATGGAATAGAGTTCAAGAAGCTCGCGTGCATAATTTTCATTTGGATTCCCTTTTACATTCAGATCACCATCCAATAACCTGATCATAGCATTGTCGATACTAACTTTTTTGGTTAGCTCTTTAATACTTAGTTTGGCATTAGCACTATCCAATGCAAACTTTCTGTATAATTGATTTTGAAAGTAAAGTGCTTTGGCGCTGGTAACTTTCGAGCGAATGGTAGTGAAATGCGTGTGAAGAAAGAATACTATTTTTTCGCGGGCAGAATAGGGTAATGAACTATTCAGCATCTGACCGATATACCAGCTCAGAAAATTATTTTCCAGGTCATCGTTCTTACTTGAAGGATTAGAAAGCGTAGTCCACTGCTCTCCATTGGCCGGATCAATTGGTAATGCCGGATCGGGTATTGCAGAACCAAAGAGTTGACTAACAATGGCGGCGGGTGTTGATCCAATAAGCGAGTTTATTTGTTGAGGAGAAGCGCCAAAGGTTGCTCTTCGTAACAAATGTGCTACTCCTTTTTTATCAAGAGTACCACTAAAGGGTGTTAATGGCATAGGTTAGGTTATTTCAGACTGTATATTTATCCAGTAATTATGGATTTATCACATTTATTAGTGATGAATTGCATTAGATTCCGTCTGTTGTGGATTTTTTCCTACAACTTTCAGTTACCACTTCTTAAATTAGAAGGTGGATTAGTCATTGTACTTTTATAAAACTTTAAACGAGAGTAAACTTGAAGATAATAGAATGTCCGCGTGATGCCATGCAAGGCCTGGATGAGTTTATACCTACTCAGCAGAAGATAGATTATATTAATCAATTGTTAAGCGTTGGTTTTGATACAATCGACTTTGGTAGTTTTGTTTCTCCGAAGGCAATACCTCAACTGCGTGATACAGCAGAAGTTCTTGAACAACTACACTGGAAAGAAAGTAAATCGAAATTGCTTGCCATCGTTGCCAACACGCGTGGAGCAGAACAGGCTGCGCACTTTGAAGCCATAACATACCTGGGTTTTCCACTATCCATATCAGAAACATTTCAGAGACGAAACACCAACAAGTCAATTGAAGAAGCGCTGAACACTGTTGAAGAAATTCATAACCTCTGTTTGAAGCATAATAAAAAGTTAGTGAGCTACATCAGCATGGGTTTCGGAAATCCGTATGGTGATCCGTATGCTGTAGACCTGGTAGGTAATTTTGTTGACATCCTGACAACGCTGGGATCGGATGTTATTTCATTGGCTGATACGATTGGTGTATCAACACCCGATACTATTTCATTTTTATTTTCATCACTCTCTAAACAATATCCTGCAGTCGAAATAGGAGCGCATCTTCATTCTACAGCAGAGAAAGCTCGTGAAAAGATACAAGCGGCATTTGATGCAGGCTGTAAAAGGTTTGACGGTGCCATCCGTGGTTTTGGTGGCTGCCCCATGGCAGATGATGAGCTTGTTGGAAATTTAGCAACCGAAACTATTCTTGAATTTTTAATTCAGCAGGGTGCGGATACCGGCATTAATTTTGATGAATTTCAGACTTCAGCACTGATGGCGGATAAAATATTTCCCAAACACTGAAAACATTACGTAGTACCAGTTATAGTATGTAAAGTGTTAAATTTGTATAACTGGTATGATGAATATATCCATCTGCAAACTTTTTGGATTGACATCATAGCTTAACCGTCTTCTCCTATGAAATACAAGTTTTTATTCATCTTCGCCCTCTTTATTGTTTCAACGTCATATGCGCAGACCGCTAAGGACCTCACACAAAAAGGACGAGAGCTCTATGAGAAACGTGAATACATGGAGGCGCTTCTTAATTTGAATAAGGCCATAGAAGTTGATCCTAATTATTCTGCAGCGTACTACATGCGTGGAAATATCAAGGAAGCATTTGAAGATCATCATGGTGCGATGAAAGACTATAACATCGCCATTGAAAAGAATCCCAAGTTTGCCGATGCTTTTTTTGTGAGGGGAAATGTTAAAATGAAATTGCAAGATTATTATGGAGCGATAGATGATTTCACTGCTGTCGTTTCCATTAATGAAAATTACATAGAAGCTTATTATAACAGGGGTAAGGCCAAGCAATTTCTTCAAGCGTATGAAGATGCTATCAATGACTGCTCTAAAATCATTCAGATAAATCCGAAAAGCACCGATGCCTATTATATGCGAGGCATACTGCGTATAAACTTCGGCGATCTTAAAAACGGTTGTTTAGATTTAAGCAAAGCCGGTGAACTGGGCGACTTAAAAGCCTACGAAGCCATCAAGGAAAAATGTAATCAAAAAACTGAGCATGATGGGAATTGAATTAGTAGTCAATGGTCGACAGTCGACTGACCACGGTCAATAGTTATCCAGTCATTGACTTACTTCGTTCAATCTGAAATCGTAAATAATCAGTTATTAGTTATGTCAATCAAAATTATCAGGCTGAAATCTTATCGTCGCTTGATGTAAGTGGCATCTCAAGATCTTTTAATAACGTTTTTAATTTCTCAAGCTGGTTGCCATACAATTTCTTCAGCAGCCAATCGATCAGCCACGTGCAACAGAAATAGAATACTGCTGAGAGTATTAGCAGGTAAAAAAGCGTGGCAGGTTTTTTTAGATTGTTAACAAATTCAGTTGCACCTTGTTCAATAGCGATGAAGAGCAAGCTAAGTGCAAAGTAAATCGGATATAGAATGGTATAGCTTCGCTTATAAAACTTCAGATATCCTGATAAGCTTTTAGCGAGCGACTCTAGGTTAGCTTTTATATTTTCGCCTGAAGAATTAAATCTGTTGAGCAGCAATAATTTCTTTATGTAGTAAAACGAATATCCAACAAACAAAACCAGGATAGACAGAGAAGTCCATTTTAACGCACCACTTTCAAGCGTAAGAGCATAGGCCAATAATATTACACCACTCACCAGTGTGAAGATCATCTCGAACCAGACACTGCGCTTTAGTTTGCTGATGATAGATTTACTTGAACCTTTAAGCATGGTAGCTATTTCAGCTTCGCCTTTGGGTCTGTATCCATCACCATTTTTCCAGATTTCTTTTAGCTCATCTATTTCCATCGGGAACCATCAGTTTTTTTATTTTTTCACGTATACGGTTCATCCGTACGCGAACATTGTTTTGTGTTATTCCAATCGTCTCCGCTATTTCATCATAAGGAATTTCTTCCAGTGCCATCATAATCATGGCGCGTTCAATTTCAGTTAACTGTCGTATCGCCCATTGTAGTCGTTGAAATTCATCTTCGCGATCATCTCGTCCGGAGTGGTCAGAGATGTTAAAGTGCCTTTCATCGATGTCTTCCGTTTTTACTTTCTTACTCTGTTTCCTGAAACCGGAAATAGCAGTATTAAGTGCAATGCGATACATCCAGGTTGTAATTTTAGCTTCACCCCGAAAGGATGGAAAAGATTTCCAGAGTTGAAGAACAATCTCCTGAAAAAGGTCGTTACGAACTTCCTGATCATGCTCATACATATTACAGATCTTATGGATGAGACCCTGATGTTCGTTAATCAGATTAATGAATTTTTTTTCTTCGTCAATCACTCAGGCAATAATGCTTTAGGCCAATAAGTCGAAGATAGGGAAAGAAAATTACAGGTGCGGAAGATCGTTGGCGATAATCCTTTTTGTAAGAAAAAATTAATTTGTTGTTTTCTCGGATTGGCCTTCGAGATTAAAGAGCTCATTCAGAACTTCCGTGAGTGACTCGGCATCACCACGTTTACAAGCAGCTTTAAGTTGCAATACAGGATATTTCAATATTTTCTGCATCATGGATTTGCTCATCTCCTCCAGCTTTTCAGCTTCGGCAGGTTTCGCATTTTTGATGAAGCGGGCTATTTCTTCCTTGCGGATTTGTTCCAACGCATTTTTAAGTTTCTGAATGGTTGGTGACACAATCATTTCCTTAGACCAATCTTCAAACTCTGTTATGGCCTGGTTAATGATGGCCTGCACCTGAGGGATAGAAGCTCTTCTCTTTTCAAGAGCCTCATTTGTTTTATCCTGAATGTTATCCAGATTATAGACAACAACACCCGGTATCTCTTCAACAGAAGCCTCAACACTACGAGGCATAGAAAGATCTATAAAGAATTTATGCGAAAGAACTTTGATGTCCTTTAATACTTCATGATTTATGATGGGACTTTCAGATGCAACCGAACTGATAATAACATCGGCCTTGGCAATTTCAGCCTGAAGTGATGATAAATCTGAAAAAGCATAGCCACATTTAGAAGCAAGCTTTTCAGCCTTTTCGATTGTCCGGTTTAAAACAGTTACGTTTTTAAATTTCGAACTGCTCAGGTTCAGGCAAACATCTTCACCAATTTCGCCTACACCCACAACCAAAATTGCAGGATCCTTAATACCAAACGTTAACTCCTCAGCCAGTTCTTTAGCAGCATACGATATGGATGCGGCACCGTCGCGGAAAGAAGTTTCCTGTACAACACGTTTGTTGGCAAAAAAGATAGTGTGCATTAACCGGTGCAGAAATGGACCAGCCATGCTTTCTTCAGCGCACCATTGATAGGCATTCTTAACCTGACCCGAGATCTGGAGATCGCCGATAACCTGCGCATCAAGGCCAATTCCAACTTCAAAAAGATGTCTTACGGCTTCAACGCCACTCAATCCAATGAAATGATTTTCAATAGGTTCGTCAATTGACTTAATGAGTTTGAGGCCTTTAAAAATTTCGGTAGAAAGATCTTTTTCAGATTGATAGTAAACTTCAGTGCGATTGCAGGTAGAAACAATTAGGGCATCTGTGGCCGGAGTAAAGTCTTTAATAAAATTCAAAAGCTTTTTAGCACCAGCTTCATTCATCGAAACGCGTTCGCGAATGGTTACGGGGGCCGTTTTATAAGTAAGAATTAAAGCTTTGAATGAGTTCTCCATATCCGTTTACACAAGGGCAAAAATACAGCGCTTTGAAAAAATTAGTATGATAAAAATCAATCACAAACTAATTTAGAATCAGTATAAATAACTGATAAAAGGCCACCATTTGGCCATATAACGCCAATATTGGCTTTTAGTTCAATGTCGTTTAACGAACTGGCTTTACTTTTTGCCCGTGATCCTTTTCCAGATCATGATTCAAATAATTGCATCTAACTTTTATGCTCGCTATGTGAGATTCAGTAATCCAATTTTTTTGCTTACTTGGAGGTATGACAAAAATTAGAAGTTGGTTGCGGGTAGTTTTGGGGTTTTCTAGAAAAGAGTCAAACGGATTTATTATTCTCTTACCGTTGCTCATAATTTTTGTTTCAGCAGAACCGTTTACCCGCTGGATGGTGAGTAATCGTGAAGATGATTTTGCGAAAGAGAGCGCTTCACTGGATAGCTTGTCGAGATTATGGGTTACATCAGAGCCTGTTCACACACAAGCCGCTGTTGACATTGTTGATAATGAAAAGAATTTAACGTTTGCTTTCGATCCCAACACAGCAACAGAAAAAGAATTGGAGTCATTAGGATTTTCAACTCAATTAAGAAACAGCTTGATCCATTACCGGGAGCGTGGTGGAAAGCTTCGTGTTAAATCTGATTTGATGAAAATTTATGGGATGGATGCTTCGTTGTATGCCAGGCTATCACCTTTCATTCAGTTACCCGATACGTATGAAACAAAGCCCAACGTTATCCCAGAGTCTTCCAAAAAGGAATTGAAAGTAAAGTTTGATTTAAATAAAGCTGACACTGTTCAACTCAAAACTATTTTTGGAATTGGATCGAAACTGTCTGCCAGGATTGTGAAATACAGAAACCGTTTAGGTGGCTTCATAAATGTTGACCAGCTTCGCGAAGTGTATGGACTTGATACGCTTGTTATTCGTGAACTGCTGAAGCAGTCTTACATGGATGAACATTTTCAACCGGAGAAAATCAATATTAATCAGCTTACAGGAAATGAATTAAACACTCATCCTTACCTGGACAAGAAACTGGCGAAGGCGTTAGCGGCTTACCGATTTCAACATGGTGACTTCAAACAAGTAGAGGAGATTCGGAGTTTACAGTTCGTTACCAAAGAAGCAGCCGACAAGATTATTCCGTACCTGAAGGTCAATTAGACCAGAACGATTATATAATTGAATACTAAAAACAATATTTTACAAACCTTTCTTCGAAGGCTTACAAACCTTTCGGGCAATAACAGATCATTGTTGTTGTTACGTTTACATGCCGAGCAGTTGATGGATATTCACCTGGCAAGTCATCTAAATGGCGAACGATCTTTTAGTTTGATCAATGCGTTAATAGCTGGAAAGGAAAAGAAAATTTGCCAGGTACTGGATAGCAGATTAGAAGCTAACAATGAAGTAAGTAAACGACTCAAGAAACTTCAACGTGCTGACAGATTTTTATTTGAAGAACGAGGTTCAAATGATCTTCATGTTGGCTGGCCTTTTCTCCGCGGTAAATTTTCAGATGGAACATTAGTTCGTTGTCCACTGCTGTTCTTTCCTGTCACGCTTGAAATTCAAAACAACAACTGGATTTTAAAACCGAGAGAAGAAGCTGGCATTACCATTAACAAATCGTTTTTACTTGCTTATGCTTTTTATAATAAAGTAAAAATTGATGAAGACCTGCTCGAAACAAATTTTGAAGATTTTAATACAGATAGCACCGTATTCAGAACAGAAGTTTATCAATTGTTAAAAGACAAGCTTGAAATTAATTTCAATCCTGATAATTTCAGGGATGAACTGACGACTTTTGAAGAATTTAAAAAAGATGCATTTGATGAAGCTCAACGCAACGGAGAGATTAAACTTTTTCCGGAAGCGGTATTGGGTATCTTTCCGCAGGCAGGATCACAACTGGTGCCAGACTATCTTGAACTCATTGATCAGAATTCATTTCTTCATCTCGAAGATTTATTTACCAGAAAACTCAACATCGAATCAGCAATAAATGCTAATCAGCCGATCCGGGAAGAGAAATTATTCACACCCTTCACACTTGATGCTTATCAGGAGCATGCAATTCAAGCTGTAAAGAAAGGAAGCTCCATAGTTGTACAAGGTCCACCGGGCACAGGTAAATCACAGCTCATTTGTAATCTCATGGCCGATGCTATTGCTTCAGGTAAACGAGCGTTATTGGTTTGTCAGAAACGTGCAGCGTTGGATGTTGTGTATAACAGATTAAATGCAACAGGGCTTGGTGACTTTCTGGGGCTTGTTCACGACTTTCGCAATGACAGGAAAGAAATCTTTTCGAAGATCGCTCAACAGGTTGATCACATTGAAGAATACAAAGCTCAGAACAGAAGCATTGATGCCATACAATTGGAAAGAAGATTTTTTCAAGTCTGCCGTACCATCGATCAACTAACGGAAGATCTGGAAGAATTCAGGAAAGCACTGTTCGATGATTCAGAGTGTGGCTTGTCTGTGAAAGAATTATATCTCACATCAGACCTTCATGCTGCTACCATTAACATAAAACAGGAGTATCAATATTTCACCTTCCAGACGTTGCACGAGTTTGTAAGGAAATTAAAAGTATATTCTAACTACGCAGCATGGTTTGAAGGCGATGATTATCCCTGGTGCGAACGAAAGTCATTTGCATCGCTTCAGTTTACAGACTTAAAAAAGATTGAGAATGTAATAAGTGAGATTCCATCTTTTCAAAGGAAGGTTATTGATCACATTGAGCAATTACTCTCCGCAAGACTCACCTTTGAACAATGCGAATCATTTCTTACGCGTGAGAGCGAGATACTCGGTTTGCTCTCCGTGTTGCACGATGACGAAACGTATCAATACTTTCAAGCTATGATAAACGAACCTGACGACGAAACAAGTTTGTTATGGTTGTCGAACACGGAGCGGGTATTGTTAAATTGTTTTAATGGTGAAGGACTTGAATCAACTACACCGTTAGATCAGTTAGGAGAGGTGCAGATTGCATTGCAACATCGTATTGAATCACGAAAGAACTTCTTCAGAAGAATTAGATGGAGCTTATTTTCCGATAGCAAATTTCTGATCAAGCGTACACTCGTTGCCAACAACTTGTTGTATACTAAAGCAGGCTTGAAAACACTCGAAGGCCGGCTTGATAATCGCCTGAATTTTGAACATCATCTTACGTCTTTAAAAAACAAAGCATGGCTTAAAGGATTGCCTTCCGGTTATAGCTACCGCGATTTTGTGGCATGGTTCGAAAAACAAAAATTAGCTATACGGGCAAAAATATCATTTTCAAGTTTACGGGAAGTACAAGAACACATTCACGTTCAAACATTATCGCGCACAGATTTTGGAATACTGCTGCGGGGATTATTAGAAGGTGTAAAAGACATTGCTGAAAAGAAAGCGAACTGGTTAGCATGGTTGTCGCCCTTTCAGGTCAGAGTTTTAACCAGCGAGGCTTCGTTAGTAAATGCTTTTGTGATGGCTCTTAAAAAAGATTTTGATAACCTGTGTGAGTTTGATAAGCTGAAAGAAGAATTGTTGTCACACGAACGTGATGTCATCATACGCGCACATGACTATCTGCAGATTTGGGATGCTACCCAGCTTGAATCACTTTTCCAAAACAGCTTAAGGCTGGCATGGATTGATCATATCGAGACCAAGTATCCTATCCTGCGATCAGTGTCGTCTATGAAAATGGAAAACATCCAGCAGGAATTGCAACAACTTGTAGCCGAGAAGAAAAAGTTGAGCACTGAAATTCTCATGATCAAGGCGCGAGATCGTGTATCTGAAAATATAGAATACAACCGGCTTAACAACAGGGTAACCTATCGCGACCTCTATCACCAGGTAACGAAAAAGAAAAAGATCTGGCCCGTTAGAAAAGTGATCAGTGAATTTGAACAAGAGATCTTTAATCTTGTTCCTTGCTGGATGGCCTCGCCAGAATCAGTGTCAGCAATTTTTGGTATGCATGAGATATTTGATCTCGTGATATTCGATGAAGCCTCACAATGTTTTTCAGAGCGTGGCGTACCCGCCATGGTACGGGGCAGACAGTTGTTAATCGCTGGTGATAACAAACAACTTCGTCCTAGTGAACTATATCAAGTGAGATGGGACGAAGAAGGTGAGCATCCCGACCAGGAAGTTGACTCGTTGCTTGAACTGGCTGAACGTTATCTCTCAACGGTACATCTTCAGGGACATTACCGCAGTCAGCGAATGGAGCTTATTGATTTTTCGAACAAGCATTTTTACGAAGGAAGATTACGACTCTTGCCTGATCGTCATGTTATCAATTTGCAGGAATCCGGTATTGAATATTGCAAAGTTGATGGCGTGTGGGAAGATCAAACCAACCTTGTAGAAGCAACAGAAGTTGTATCGAAGGTGCTTGCTATATCACGCGAACATCCGGAAAAAGAAATTGGTGTTGTTACCTTCAACGCTCCTCAGCAAGTTCTCATTCTTGATTTGTTAGAAGAAGCATTTGATGCAGCAGGGTTAGTCTTTCCAATAACACTGTTTGTAAAGAACATCGAAAATGTTCAGGGCGATGAAAAAGATATTATTATTTTCTCGGTAGGTTATGCGCCCGATAAGAAGAAAAAAATAAATATGCAGTTCGGAAGCCTTAACCAGGCAGGAGGAGAGAACAGATTAAACGTAGCGGTGACGCGTGCACGCGAGAAAATTATTCTGGTCACCAGTATTTTTCCTGAGCAGCTAAAAGTTGATGACATTAAAAACGAAGGCCCGAAACTACTTCGTCAATACCTTGAATTTGCCAGGGAAGTTGATCAGAAAAATTTTAAACCCTATGTTAACAATGCCGCACATTGGGAATCTTCCTGGTATTTGAATAGCAAGATTAAAAAATGGGGAGAAGCGAAATTTTCAAACCTTTCTTTCGAACCTGATACACTACCTTTTTCTGATTTGAATTTTAAAAAGACAGGCAACTACCTGGGGGTAATACTAACGGATGACTCACGTTACTTCGAAAGTCTTTCTGCTAAAGATATTCATGCATACACACAGGCATTGCTTGTTAAAAAGAACTGGCACTACAAAATGATTTTCAGTCGTAACTACTGGCAAGACAGAATAAAGCTGGAAGATGAACTTATGCGCTTCATTGGTACTCATAATCAATAAGCACAGTTTTATTGCATAGTCATTGTTTGTACCTTGTCTCCAAATTTAGAATTGTATTGTGACTGAAAAGAAAGTTTTAATCATAGCTTACTATTGGCCGCCAAGCGGAGGAAGTGGTGTGCAACGCTGGTTGAAGTTTGTAAAATATTTACCACAGGCAGGTTTCAAACCTTATGTCTTCACGCCAAAGAATCCATCCTTTGCAGTTCAGGATCAATCCTTATTGAAAGATGTTCCTGTGGAAGCAGAGATCATTCACTTTCCTATATGGGAACCTTATGAAGCCTTTTTTAAACTGTCGTCTTTTTTCGGAGACAAGTCTAAATCGGCAAAGCCAACCGCGCTTGTGTCAGGCAAGAAGAAATCATTCTTTCAAAACATCAGCACATGGATACGCGGTAATTTTTTTATTCCTGATCCACGAGTATTCTGGGTGAAGCCATCCGTTAAATTTCTTGAAAAATACCTGGCTGAAAATAATATCAGCACCATCATTACAACAGGTCCGCCGCACAGTGTTCATTTAATTGGTTATCGACTTCGTAAAAAAAATAAATCACTCCGTTGGCTGGCAGACTTTCGCGATCCCTGGACGGAGTGGGGTTTTCTCGATAGCCTGATGGTTGGAAAGATTGCCCGCAAAGTTCATAAGCGACTTGAGAATAAAGTTCTTTCAACTGCCGATGAAATAATAACGATCACACCATTTTATGTTCGTCGTTTTGAAACGCTTTCAAAACGCAATGTTCGATTATTGACGAACGGATTTGATGAAGATGATTTCAAAAACATAGCGTATCGGAAAAATGAAAAGTTTTTGATCTGGCACGTTGGCATTATCAATGAAAAATGTGATCCCCGTCCGTTTATACTGGCTGTTGTTGCATTGATGGAGCAGAACCAAGATTTTAAATCCAATGTGGTCATTGAGTTTATAGGAGAAGTTCATCCTGACATTAAAAGCTTTGTGCAAAATTATCCGGCGTTGTCGACAGTTATTCGCTACACAGGAAATATTCCGCATAAAGAACTGATCAGTCGTTATGGTGAATCGCCATTACTATTGTTGATTTTAAATGGCTATAAAAATGCGGAAGGCTATTTGCCGGGTAAACTTTTTGAATATGTTGCTACCGGTCTTCCTGTTTTTGCTGTTGGTCCAACCGATGGTGATGCGGCAGCACTGTTAAAAGAAACTCAGGCCGGTTATATGTTTGAGAGTGACGATCACCAGGGAATGATCGACAGGCTGGAAATAGAATTTAATAACTGGAAGTTATCTGATCAACCTCTTGTGAAGCAGTATGCTTCGAATATCTATTCACGCCAGGCAATTACCCAAAAACTTGCGAAGCTGATCTGATTTAGAATTTGATTAGAGATTTTACGTTCATCTATCGGTTTTTTAAACCAATTAAAGTGGAATGAAGATTTAATACCTCTATTGATAACATTTCATGCACACGATTTCAGCTCTCTGGACTTAATTTTCAGTATTAAAAAATACTACGTTTAAGTTCAGGTATGAAAGATATTGTTGGGATGGGAAAACTTCTCACTGCTATTCTTATTTTAATATCGGGCTGTGTTTCGGCCCAGGTTCCTTTTCATAGAGGCGTTAATTTTACCAATTGGTTTCAGTCACCAAGTGCCGCTCAAATAAAATTTTCAAAGTTCACGAAGAAAGATTTTGAAGATGTAAAAAGTCTTGGATGTGATGTGGTGAGACTTCCTATCAATCTTCACTTCATGACGAGTGGCGCACCTGATTATACACTCGATTCTAAATTTCTAAGTTATCTCGATCAGGCTGTAACATGGGCTGAAGATCTTAACATTCACCTGATACTCGATAACCACACCTTTGATCCTGCTGTTGGCACCAATCCAAACATAGGAGAAGTGTTAATAAAAGTGTGGACACAAATGGCGCTGCATTATAAGGATAAGTCAGCACTTATTTATTATGAAGTACTTAAT
>DATCRE010000360.1:0-8915 GCA_036569145.1 Cyclobacteriaceae bacterium | reverse complement strand
GACGTTTTTGTTTCTGATCAGGGAGTGTTTAAGGATAAGTATAGAGCAGAACTTCAACAAAACAATATTGAGTTTGAAGAAGGAACACATACGGTTGATAAAATTTTAAATGCTTCATTAATTATCAAAAGCCCAGGCATTCCTGATAAGGCAGAGATCATTAAGAAAAGCAAAGCAGCAGGTGTTACCATTATTGATGAGATTGAATTTGCTTCTCGTTATATCAATGGAAAGATCATTGCTATAACAGGTACCAATGGAAAGACAACAACAACTTTGTTGACTTATCATTTGTTAAAGACGGCAGGTTATAAAGTAGCACTGGCAGGTAACGTTGGTCAAAGTCTCGCACGACAAGTTGCTCATGAACAACATGACTGGTATGTGATTGAGATGAGCAGTTTTCAATTAGACGGAACTAAAACATTCAAACCCGAAATCGGAATACTGTTAAATATCACACCCGATCATTTGGATCGATACGAGTACACCATGCAAAACTATGTGAACTCAAAATTCCAATTGATTAAGAATATGGATAAAGCTCAACACTTTATTTATTATGCTGACGATGATGTGATCGCGAAAGAAATAGCTTCAGGAAAAGTAGAAGCCACTATGCTTCCTGTTTCTCTTAAAACAAATTCATCAGCGCCCGTTCATTATGATGGTTCTGCTATGACGTTTGGATTGAATGAAGTTTTTAAAATCAGCCAAAACGAAACAACATTAAACGGACCACACAATCTGATCAATACAATGGCTGCAGTATCGGCAGCTTTTTTAGCAGGTGTAAAATTAAGTGCGATCAAAGAAGCATTAAAAACTTTTAAGAACGCACCACATCGTTTGGAGTTAGTAGCGACAATTAAAGGTGTTGAATTTATAAATGATTCAAAAGCTACCAATGTTGACTCTGTTGTGTATGCACTTGGTAGTTATGATAAACCGCTTGTTTGGATTGCCGGTGGAGTTGATAAGGGCAATGATTATAATCTCATCAAAGAACAGGTTAAACAAAAAGTAAGAACGTTGATTTGTCTTGGTAAGGAGAACGATAAATTAAAAAAAGCATTTGGTGATGTTGTTTCAACCATAAAGGAAACACAAAGTGTGCACGAACTGGTGCGCATGGCTTTACGGGAGGCACAAAAAGGAGATGTAGTATTACTCTCTCCCGCGTGTGCAAGCTTTGATCTCTTTAAGAATTATGAAGATAGAGGGGATCAATTTAGAAGTGAAGTTTTAAAATTAAAAGGAGAAGTAGAAGGTTAAAATGATGAACGTGATACTAACTCCTAAATACTGTATTCTAAATTCTTAAACCCATGCAAAAGTTTAAAGAATGGGCAGATAAAAATTTACAAGGCGACAGAGTAATCTGGGCTGCTGTGTTTGCACTTTCACTTATCAGTATTCTGGTAGTGTATAGTTCAATTGGTACACTGGCATTTAAACGTACGCAAAGTCCAGAGAGCCTTTTGATCAAACATACATTTACCGTGTTGCTTGGATTAGCCGCGATGTGGTTTGCTCACAAAGTAGATTATCGTTACTACTCAAAGCTTTCCAAGTTCGCGTTGTGGATCAGTATACCATTATTGATTTACACATTCACAAATGGTGTGAGTCTGAATGACGCTGCACGTTGGATTAACATTCCACTGATAGGATCATTTCAGCCATCAGACTTTGCAAGCTTGGCGCTGATTGTGAACATGGCAAGCATGCTATCAAAACGTCAGCAGAATATTGATGATATAAAAGAATCATTGATACCAATACTTTTTTGGTGTGGTATGATCTGTGGATTGATAGCGTTAACAAATTTGTCGACAGCAGTATTATTGTTGATAACATGTATGCTCATCATGTTCATCGGTCGTGTGCCGACTAAGTATCTCGCCATGTTAATTTTTGTTGGCGTGTTGTTCGGAGCGTTAGCTATAAAATTTGGTTCACGTGGTGAAACAGCAAAGCATCGTATCATGAGTTTCATCAATGGAACAGAACTTCCGTTCCAGGCAAAACATGGTCGCATAGCTGTTGCAACGGGTGGAGTATTGGGTAAAGGACCAGGTAATAGTGATCAGCGAAATATTCTTCCACATCCTTACTCAGACTTTGTGTACGCTATTGTTATTGAAGAGTATGGAATGGTTGGCGGTGTTGTTGTATTGGTATTGTATTTAATTCTGTTGCATCGTGGTATGAAAGCGGCTTACAATAGTGAGCGAGCATTTGGAGGCTTGTTATCAGCTGGATTAAGTTTTGATTTGGTTTGTCAGGCCATGGTAAACATGGGTGTTGTTGTAGGTCTTGGGCCCATAACAGGTCAGCCGTTACCATTGATCTCTATGGGAGGTACTTCCATGGTGTTCACCGGACTTTCCATTGGAATTATTTTAAGTGTAAGTCGTGGTGAGCAAGATATGAGTTGGCAACAATCATCAGATGGTGGTGAAGTTAAAGAAAGCAAAGAAGGTAAGAACGTATCAGCAAAGGCAGCATAACATTGAGTAATCAGCAACCATATCGAGTAATTATAAGTGGAGGAGGAACTGGAGGACATATCTTTCCTGCGATTGCTATTGCCAATACATTTCGTGACCGTCATCCTAATGCGCAGATATTATTTGTTGGCGCAAAAGGAAAAATGGAAATGACAAGAGTGCCCGATGCTGGTTATAAAATTGTTGGCTTATGGATTAGCGGACTTCAACGAAGCCTGAAACTTTCAAATCTTCTCTTTCCGGTGAAGTTGATTGTAAGCTATCTCTACGCTATAAGAATTGTAAAACAGTTTAAGCCGCATGTTGTTGTTGGTACAGGTGGTTATGCAAGTGGGCCAATTATGATTGCAGCAACCCGTTGCAGAATTCCATCCGTTATACAAGAGCAGAATTCATTTGCCGGACTAGCAAATAAACAAGTTGCTAACAAAGTGAGTAAGGTGTGCGTAGCATATGAAGGAATGGAAAACTATTTCCCGAAAGAGAAAATAGTTTTAACAGGAAATCCTGTACGGAAAGATATTTTAGGTTTAGCTGACAAGCGAGAGAAAGCGCTGGATCATTTTGGTTTCAGTGCAAATAAAAAAACACTCCTGATTATTGGAGGAAGCTTAGGAGCAAGAACAATTAACGAAAGTATATTGGCAGGCATTCATAAATTTATTGATGCTGATGTGCAGGTAATCTGGCAGACAGGGAAAGGATACTTTGAAGCATATAAAACAAAACTGAATGATAACGACATGCTTCGTATCCGCATGCAGGATTTTGTAAAAGAGATGGATCTCGCATACGCAGCAGCGGACGTTGTTGTTTCGCGTTCGGGAGCGTTATCAGTTTCTGAGTTGTGTATAGCAGGAAAGCCTGCCATTCTGGTACCATCACCAAATGTTGCTGAAGATCACCAGACAAAAAATGCTAAAGCATTAGTTGATAAGAATGCAGCCATTATGATTGCAGATGCAGATGCAGGAAGTTCATTAGTTGATGAAGCATTGAAATTGTTGTTTGACAATCAACGCTCTTCCAAATTAAGTGAAAACATAGCACTACTGGCCAGGCCAGAAGCTACGAATGATATAGTGAATGAATTAGAGAAATTAATTAAGGCATCGTGAGTTTGAACAAATACCATAATATCTATTTTCTTGGCATCGGCGGTATCGGTATGAGTGCATTGGCGCGTTGGTTTATGAAAGCCGGACATGCAGTAGCAGGGTATGATCGTACATCAACCAAACTGACAGAAGCGTTGGCGAAAGAAGGTATGCTTATTCACTTTGATGATAAACTTGATAGCATTCCTAAAGATGTCATCAATCAGAAAGAAAATACACTGGTAATTTTTACACCAGCTATACCGAAAGATCATGCAGAGTATAACTATTTGAAAGATAATGGTTACACCATCATGAAACGTTCAGAGGTGTTAGGTCTTATTTCAAAAGGATATAAAACCATTGGTGTCGCCGGTACGCATGGTAAAACTACTACGTCATCCCTGGTTGCTCATATATTGAAAACAGCACACAAGAGCATGGTAGGATTTCTAGGAGGCATTACAACTAACTATGAATCTAACCTGGTGATGGAAGGCGAAGTTGGAAAAGATACAATAGTAGTAGCAGAAGCCGATGAGTTTGATCGTTCATTCCTTCGTCTGTTTCCTGAAATTGCTGTTATAACTTCAGCAGATGCAGATCATCTTGATATTTATGGTGATCATCAAAGTCTGGTGACATCCTTTAAAGATTACATCAAGCAGATTAATAAAGGCGGATCGTTAATTATTCATGAGTCAATAGATGAACTGTTGGCGAGTGATGCAACGCACGTCACTAAACATATTTACAGCATGAGCCGGGGACAATTTTTTGCCGGCAACATTACCGCTAAAAGCGGATTTTTTGAGTTCGACCTGAACGGATTTGGTAAGGTAGAACATATCAGGCTCGGTGTCCCCGGTTTTCATAATATCGAAAATGCTATCGCTGCATCTATAGCAACACATTTGTGTGGTGTAGACATGCCGACGATTAAAAAAGCATTGGAGTCTTTCAGAGGTGTGAAGCGAAGATTTGAATTTGTAGTTAAAGGAAAGAATGTAACGTATGTTGATGACTATGCGCATCATCCAACAGAGATTGAAGCGTTCTTGCGCTCCATGAAGTCGATGTATCCGCAGAAGAAATTAACGGTGATCTTTCAACCACATTTGTTTTCACGTACTCGTGATTTTGCTGAAGGCTTTTCAAAAAGTCTGAGTATGGCCGATGAATTGTTGTTAATGGATATCTATCCGGCGCGTGAGCTGCCAATGCCTGGTGTAGATTCAGATATGATTTTTAAAGATATCACCAGCAAAGTAAAAATCCGCTGCAGCAAAGCTGATCTTATGCAGAAGCTTGAACAATGTGATATTGAAGTACTGGCCACTATTGGTGCAGGCGACATTGATACTTTTGTTGAACCAATTAAAGTAATGTTGAATAAGAAGTATGAAGCTTAAGTTTAACCTGAAGCGTGAAATAAAAATAGGAGCAGTAGTATTGGTTCTGCTCTTCCTGATTGCCTTTACCGAGCGCAAACAGGGAGGCGTTGCTGTACAAGATGTTCAGGTAAAAATTGAGAACATCGATGATAATCATTTTCTTGATGAAGATGATATCAGTCATCTCATGCAGGTTAGCCATGATAATATCAAAGGCGCTAGTCTCGGTAAGGTTGGCATGAAAGAAATTGAAAAGCGAATTAAGAATGACCGGTTTGTAAAAGAAGCTCAACTGTATAGTGATCTGAAAGGTAATCTCATTGTAAAGGTTGAACTACGCAGACCTATAGCACGCATTGTTCGTAACGACGGGCCCGATGGTTACATAGCAGAAGATGGAACAGTAATGCCAGTGTCAGATAAATTTTCTGTTCGTGTAGTGTTAGTGAGTGGACTGTATGTTCGCAAGCTTTTGCAAATGGAGAACCTGAATGATACTGAAGAAGGAAAGCAACTCATCGCTATGATTAATCATATACGTGGAGATGAGTTCTGGAAAGCACAGGTTGCTCAACTCGACATCGACAGTAAAGAAAGAATTACAATTTTCCCTCAGATTGGTGATGAGATTGTTGAGTTTGGTAAGCCGGAAGAAATAGAAGCAAAGTTTAAGAAGCTGAAGATTTTCTATAAAGAAATTCTTCCAACAAAAGGATGGAGTAAATACCATCGCGTGAATCTTGAATATGAAGGACAGATTATAGCAGAATAGATTCGAACTATGAGCTTGAGAATTTACTCATAGCTCACGGCTCATAGCTCAAAACTAAAATAAGAACAACCACTAAAAATAGAAGTACAACCATGGAAAATGAAAAAATAGTAGTCGGACTCGACATTGGCACAACAAAAATTTGTGCTATCGTTGGCCGCAAAAATGAATTTGGCAAACTGGAAGTGCTCGGCATGGGCAAAGCTGAGTCAGAAGGTGTAGTGAAAGGAATTGTTTTTAATATTGATAAAACTGTTCATGCCATTGAGAAAGCTATTAAAGAAGCGGGCGATCAGTCGGGTATAGATATTGGTGTTGTGAACGTTGGAATTGCCGGTCAGCATATTCGCAGCTTCATTCAGCATGGTGGTATTACCCGCTCATCGAAGGAAGATGAGATCACGGTTAGTGATGTTGAACGTCTTACACAAGACATGTATCGGATGGTAGTTCCTCCCGGAAGCCAGATCATTCATGTTATGCCGCAAGACTACATGGTTGATTACGAAGAAGGTATTAAAGAACCTGTTGGTATGTCAGGCGTGCGATTGGAAGCAGACTTCCATATCATCACTGCACAAACCAACGCTATCAATAACATCAATAAATGTGTTCGCCGTGGTAACCTTGAAATTGATGATTTGATACTTGAGCCTCTTGCATCAAGCCTGGCTGTACTTAGTGAAGAAGAAAAAGAAGCTGGTGTTTGTTTAATTGATATTGGTGGTGGTACAACGGATATAGCTATCTTCTATGATAACATTATCCGGCATACAGCAGTTATTCCATTTGGTGGTAATATTGTTACAAATGATATTAAACAAGGTCTCATGGTTTTGCCACAGCAGGCAGAGCGATTAAAGACCATGTTTGGTAAAGCCATTGCAGAAGAAGCAAGCCCTAACGAGATTGTTTCAATCCCTGGTATACGCAATCGCGCAGCAAAAGAAATTTCTGTTAAGAATCTCTCCAACATTATTCAGGCAAGAATGGAAGAGATTATAGAAATGGCGCACACTGAAATTATCAACTCTGGTTTTGAAAACAGACTGGCCGGAGGAATTGTAATTACAGGTGGTGGCGCTCAGCTCAGCAGCCTGAAACAATTAGTTGAATACATGACTGGTATGGATACACGCATCGGGTATCCGAACGAGCACCTTGGAAAAGGTAAAGTAGAAATTGTAAAGAGCCCGATGTATGCGACCGCCGTTGGTCTTGTGCTTTCTGGTTTCCGTTCGCTTGACGAGCGCGAAGATCGTTATAAGGAAGCTCGCGAAGTAGTAAAAGTTACACCAACGAAGGTAAAGAAACAGCCACTGACTTCATCAAAGAATTTCTTCAACGACATCTTGAATAAAACAAAGAGTCTGTTGATTGATGATTTAGATGGCAAGAACGAGTACTAATATAAATGAGTCAATGTGAAATGATAAATTTTCTTGATCATATTGAATCGTAATGAACAACAAGCCTTGAAGCTCATAACAAAAAAGCTTGAAGCAAATTTTAACAACCACTAAAAATAATATTATGTTTGAAGCAGGATCATACAAATTTGAAATCCCCAAACATTCTGGACAACGGTCAATTATAAAAGTAATAGGCGTTGGCGGGGGAGGTAGCAACGCGGTGAACCACATGTACAAACAAGGCATTAAAGATGTTGAGTTTGTGGTTTGCAATACCGATAGCCAGGCGTTGAATAGCAGCCCTATACCGAACAAACTTCAGATAGGCGCTAACCTCACGGAAGGACTTGGCTGTGGTGCTAATCCTGAAGTAGGAAGAAATGCTGCATTAGAAAGCAAAGATCAGATACGTGAAATGCTGGTGGGAACTAAAATGGTTTTCATCACAGCAGGTATGGGTGGTGGTACCGGTACAGGAGCCGCTCCCGTCATTGCTAAGATTGCAAAGGATATGGATATCCTGACAGTGGGTATTGTTACAGCACCATTCTCATTCGAAGGAAAAAAGAAAATGATGCAAGGCGAGATGGGTATCGAAGCCTTCCGTCAAAGTTGCGATACAGTTCTGGTTATTTTAAATGATAAACTTCGTGAGATCTTTGGTAATCTTTCTATAGGCCAGGCATTCGCGCAAGCTGATAATGTGTTAACAACAGCTGCAAAAGGTATAGCTGAAATTATTACACTTACAGGATATGTTAACGTAGACTTCCAGGATGTGCGCACGGTAATGCTTAATGCAGGTGCAGCAGTAATGGGCTCTGCAGAAACACGTGGTGATAGCCGTGCAAGAAAAGCAGCCGAAGGAGCCTTGTCCTCACCGTTGCTTGACAATCGCGACATCATGGGTGCTCAGAAAATTCTACTCTCCATCATTTCAGGTGTTGAGGCAGAATTGCAGATGGATGAGTTAACTGAGATAACAGAATACATTCAATCACAAGCCGGTGATGATGCAGAAATGATTTTCGGTCACGGTGTTGATGATAATCTTGGAGATCGCATAAGAGTTACTGTTATTGCAACAGGTTTCTCTACTGAGAATAAATCAGAAGTAAAAAAAGAAAGTAGTTCATCTAAAAAAGTTCATGAACTTGATCGTGGTCAAACGTGGTTGTTTACGCCCGATAATTCAATCAATGAAAATGGCGATCTGAAATTAAGACGCAAAGAAGACGAGCGTAAAGGTGCTGAAGAGAAACCAATGGAAAGAGACGTTGTGTTCACAGGCCCATTTAATTCCAGAGCAGAATTCCATGAAGAAGATGAAGACCAGGGAGAAGATAGTTTGTTTAAGGATGATGAGTTTGATTCTCAGACAAAATATTCCGATCAGGTTATTGATGATGATGGCATGATGAATTTGAGAACAACCAAGGAAAGATTACAACAGCAAGCCAGAGAAAGGAAAGAACATCTTGGTCAATCACGTAAACAAGAGATGACCAAAGAAGAGTTTAGCGAGAAGTGGTCGTTGCCTGCGTACTTGCGTCGTGGTGTAAAGATGAATGACGTACCTCACTCATCAGAACCGTTCATCTCGAAGTATAATTTGAATGATGATAATAGCATTTTAGGAAACAATAAGTTCCTGCATGATAATGTCGATTGATTTACGAATTCAGATTTTAGAATTACGATTTAATCGTACTTCGAAAATCGTCAAT
>DATCRE010000359.1:0-2548 GCA_036569145.1 Cyclobacteriaceae bacterium | reverse complement strand
CGCACCCTTTGCGAAGCTCAAAAAGACGATCAATGGTTCTTCGATCAGCATATTTAAATTCATAGTTGATACGATCATGCTCAACAATGCGCAGACTACGAATTGATTTTGGCTGATAAGGAATAAACTCAACATCTTTTATTTCATCATCATAAACGATGCGACATTTGTAAAGACCTTTTTCAGGACGTTCAATTTCATTCAGAAAATCTTCCAGGATAAACTGATTATGTACACCGCATAGCATCTTCAACGAACGATTCATGCGTTGCTCATGATAAAAGAGATTGCTAAACTCTCCGTCGTTTAGCTTTATAGATTCAAGTAAGAGGGACATATACTTTATCAATCATTTCCTGATACTCTCCCTCAACGACGCTTTGTGTTGTAATTCCTCCACCACTTCGGTAAAAAAGTTTATCATTTTTATTTTCAATGTAGCGAATCATTACAGCACTGTCCAGTTTATTGCCATCAAAATATCCAAATACGCCAGTGTAATAGCCACGCTCCTCTCCCTCAGCCTGATGAATAATTTCAAGTGTTCTTTTTTTAGGCGCGCCACTAACCGAACCGGCTGGCAGCAAAGACACAATTATGCTTCCAAGTTTTGACAGGTAATCGTTAGCCAACTGACCTTCTATCTTTGAGCTCACCTGTAAAAGATTTTTAGTATTTGTCTTTATTTCTTCAATGTATCTGAATTGTGAAACTTTAACATCTATTGCAACCTGGCTCAGATCATTTCGAATCAAATCTACAATGGTAACATGCTCTGCAAGTTCCTTTTGATCGTTTATTATTATACTCTCAGCATCCGGAAGATCTGCATCAATCGTACCCTTCATTGGATACGAAAAAATCTTTCCATCACTTATCTGAATAAAAGTTTCGGGTGAGAAGAAGAGGAATTGATTTTTGTAATAAAACTTATATTTTGCCTTACTGCGAAAGTACAATTCGCGTAAGGATGAATTTATTTTTATTTCTGTGCTGGCGGTAAGATTGGTAAGAAAAGAATCGCCATAAGACAACCTGTCGAATACTAAATCAAATTTCTTTTTATAGTCATTGAAAGTGATAGGATGCTTTTCCAGGAACAAATCACGTTGAGCATTATGCTTTTCGGCTGAGGCATTTGTAAATCCTTGTACATCAAAGAGGATATCATTTTCATCAACAACATCAAGAGTTATGACAATGGGCCTTTTCATTTCAAAGTCCACCAGAAATAAAAAAGGGACTCGCTCGCCCCCTAACTTGTTTACTGTGCTTGAAAATTCTTCTATCCCCATAACAAAAGGAAGTGATTTAAAATTATGTATTTGAATGGATAAAGATAAGTACTATTTAGATACTCAAGCTGCTAAGTCAGGAAGTTGCTGGCGTAAAAATATAGACACGTTTTTTAATTTTTCAGAATGAAAAATGCTTAAGTTTTAGCCTCATCCCCAACCCTTCTCCCGTGGGAGAAGGGAGCTCGATTCTGCGATTAATAAGATCTGATCTTGATGTAAAACTTTGTGCGCTCAGGTTAAAGTCCCTCTCCCGCGGAGAGGGATTTAGGGTGAGGCTAAGACTACGGAATATTCATGTATTTATGAATCTGCAGTGACACCTTCCATCGCGGATTATTTTTTACATAATCGATGATCAACGGAAGCATCTCCTTTTCTTTCGACCACTCAGGTTGAAGAAATAATTCACATTCAGGATTTACTTTCTCTGCAAACTCTTCTGCCCAACTAAAATCACTTTTGTTGTAAATGATAACTTTTAATTCGTTAGCATGTTTGTAGATAGAGCTATGGGGGGCTTTGAATTTTTTGGGTGAGAAACACACCCAGTCCCATTCACCCGTTATTGGGTAAGCACCTGATGTTTCAATATTTGTTTTTAGTCCAGCCTTTTTCAACGCTCCCGTTAATGCTGTGAGGTCATACATAACGGGCTCGCCTCCGGTTACAACAACTATGTTGGTACCACTAGCCTTTGCCCGGCTTGTCATTTCTTCGATTGATACCAACGGATGTGCAGAGGCATCCCATGATTCTTTTACATCACACCATACACATCCCACATCACATCCTCCAAGCCGTATAAAATACGCAGCATGACCTTGATAGAATCCTTCACCTTGAATGGTGTAGAAGTCTTCCATCAGCGGCAACAAATTTGCTTTGGTTTTTTGGGCTATCACAGTTTCATATTTAAAGCTCAACGTTCAAGGTTCAAAAGTTTAAGGTTAAGCGTAAACTCAACGTTAAAACTTTGAACCTTGAACCTGAAACTATTAAGGCTCTCTAAGCTCTGTGGCTTTTAGCGTGTTCAGTAAAAGAGAAACAATTGTCATCGGACCAACACCACCTGGCACAGGTGTGATGTATGAACATTTTGGTGCAACGGCTTTGAAATCAACATCGCCTTTAATAGCCCAGCCTTTTGCAAACTGTGGTCCTTCAACACGGGTAGTGCCTATATCAATAACAACAGCACCTTCTTTAACCATGTCAGCAGTGATTAGGTCTGGACGACCAACAGCAACAAG
>DATCRE010000358.1:0-2708 GCA_036569145.1 Cyclobacteriaceae bacterium | reverse complement strand
TAACTATAACGATCATACTGTTTTGCCTCCTTATTTCAACATGCAGGATATTAATCCAAATGCCTGTTTTGCGGTTGATTTTTGGGGCTATTATAATGGTCAGGTAACCAATGAAACATGGGTGCCTTATTTGCCATCACTGGCTGATAACCCCGATCTTAATCCTTGGTTGCCTATGCCAAGAGCTTCCGCTAACAGAACTCCTGATGAGACTTCGATGAAAGCTTGTGTTTTAAATTCAATTACTTATCCTACAGGAGGTTATTCTTTATTTGAGTATCAAGCAAATGTTAATAATTATGGCGACAAGCTTGTTGGTGGCTTAAGAATCCATCGCATCATTTCACAGGCAGACAAGGATGCAGCTCCGGTAATAAAGCGGTATGAATATACCAATAATATGATAGGCACCGGCAGAGTTATGGATGCACAAGGGCGTTATAATTATTCTCAGCTAAATTTTTATTTCGATAGTAATTGCGCGATGGGAAATGAAAATTTAACGATCTATATGGATAACCCTGTGGTGCCGCTGTTAAGCCATAATGGTAGCCCTGCTATCTATCAGAATGTGGATGAATATACTGATGGAGAGAATGGGAGCTTTAAGACAACCTATACTTATGAATATGAATCTGATATTGTTTATGATGTCCTGTTTCCAAGGTATCAGAATGAATACTTTGTAGACCGGTCGTGGCGGTATGGACAACTTAGTGCAACCACAAATTACAAATTAGTTAATGGTGCATACGTCCCACTACGATGGACTTCAAATGTGTATGGCGACTACAGAACCAATACCATTATTGAAGGTACCAAAGTACAGCAAAAGGTTACCATGCCTGTAACGAGCAGCTGCAGCAACGCTAATGGCACAGGCACATTCCTGGACGCATACTTAGGTGAGGCCTTTTCAGTCTATTTTTATTATTTCGATGTAACGATTGACGTTGGGATCAGGAAACTGACCAAGCAAACTATTGTTGATTATGACGACAATGGCAATGCACATACAACAATACAAAATTATAGCTATGAATCTCCCAACCATTTGTTCCCCACAAAAGTTGAATTAATAAACAGCAAGGGAGAGAGCAAGGTAACATTACAAAAATATCCTCATGACTTTGCTGGAATACCAGTTTATGATGCCATGATTAGCAGTAATCGCATCTCACCTATTGTTCAGCAGTTGGAATATAAGGGCAATGCTTTCTTGCAATCCACAAAGACAAATTATAAAGATTGGGGAAATGGTGTGATTGCTCCAGAAACCGTAGAGACTCAGGTTGGAACAAATACTCCTGAAACCAGACTTCATTATTATGCTTATGATAACACAGGTAATGTATTAACCGTTGCAAAAGAGAAGGATGCCCAAGTGACTTATCTCTGGGGATACAATCAAACCTCTCCCATAGCAAAATTTGATAATACGTCATACGCTTCCGTTTCATCAAATACTTCCTTAGTAAATTATGTTAACCAGTTACAGAATTACAGCGACCTGACAGATCCTGCTGTTCGTACTAATCTGAAAACATTGAATACAAATATCCGGAACAGTGTGCCGGCCAATGTGAGAGTCACCACATACACCTATGAACCTTTAGTGGGGATGACTTCTCAAACCGATCCGAATGGTGTTAGTTCCTATTTCGAGCATGATGATTTTGGAAGGTTAAGTCTCGTAAAAAATCTTGATGGCGATGTTGTAAAACAATTCAATTACAACTATCGTAAGCAGGCTAATTACAGGTTCTATTTTAATGTTGAGACAAGTTATGAGTTTGACAAAAATAACTGTCCCTCTGGATATGAAGGCACGGAAGTTTCATACATCGTTCCTTATGGTCGATACACATCGATAGTTAGTCAGCAGAATGCAAACCAACAAACGCAAAGTGATGGAGCCGCTAACGGACAGGCTTATGCCAATGATCATGGATCTTGTTTATTATCATCACTTGTGTACCTCAGTTATCATAACTGGACGTCCAAGACATTTACTATTAAATATGTCAACAGTTCAACAGGAACAGTTTATAATTTCACACTAAATCCATACGGTAATGTTTCATTAGGTACTATGCCAAAAGGCACATATAACGTAACGATTACTGCTTCTTCTTCGCTGGGCGGCGAATCATATGACATGAGTATTGATAGCTACGCTACATACGGAGTAACCTCGCTTTCAGCAACAGGATTGAGTTTTTGCACTACTTGTGGTCACGTTGAAATTGATACCCATTAAAAAATCAGAACACAGTTGAATTTTAATATATGAAAGCAAAAAATATCATTAGCTGCGTTATTCTTTATTTAACCTTGCTTATGCCTGTGTTAAAACTGTATGGGCAATGTACAGCATTGAGCGTTGCTGTTACCGATCCGGGCCCTTTGTGTTCAGGAAGTACAGGTTACTTTCAGGCCAATATCAATCTTAGCGATGAAGATGGAACATACTACACTTGGTACAGGAATAGTAGCATTGTTCAGCAAGGATATGGTCTCATTAATTATGTTACCAATGCCATTACAGATGGAGACAAGATTAAATGTACAGTAGCTTATTCAGGCAGTATTTGTGTTACAGGAAGTCCGGCAACATCCAATGTAGTAACGGTGTCAACTATGACACCTTCTGTTTCTATAGAGAACACTTCAGGGACAACATTCTGTGAGGGAGACATGGTTTACTT
>DATCRE010000357.1:0-2419 GCA_036569145.1 Cyclobacteriaceae bacterium | reverse complement strand
TCATTATACTTCACAACGTGATCAGAGAAAGGATTCAGCCTGGCAAAACTTTTAACTTCCGGAAATTCTGATTGAAGTTGTAGACCTAACCGATCAGGACTGGCCGATATGTTGTCGCCTCCATTAGAATTAAGAAAGTTGGAAGATACCCGGTAAATGCGATCTGCATGTGAATGAAACTGATCATACGTTAATTCCTGCTGGATATAGTACCCAATGAGTACACAACTGGCAAGACCGAGACTCAGGCCTGAAATATTGATCAGTGAAAATAATTTGGCGCGCATAATAACACGCCAAGTAATCGTAAAATAATTTTTCAGCATGATGGTCTTTTATTACTCCTCTAATTTAAAATCTAATTCTTTAATCCCAGATTAAATAGTTAGTTGTTCCTCGGCCTTTTCAAGATTTATGCCATCAGAGAATTAATCGAAATTTGCTGTAACCCAAAAGATTTTAGATTGTTATATTGATCTAATACGAACAACAGTGTTCTGAAAGCGAACAGTTCTTCGCCAAAAGATTTTTCAGTTTGGCAGTAGAGAATTCTATTTTCTTCTTTCGTAAGAACTATCAACACTGTCGTATTCCGCCATCAAGGTTGTCGCATTTACACTGTAGTAACATGATGTTTATGAACGAGATTTGTACATCGTAAACACAATCAATTCGAAAAGCTATGAGAAAAATAATTGTTTTATCAATGATTACATTGGATGGAGTAATGCAAGGACCTGGCGGACCTGAAGAAGATACATCAGGTGGTTTCAACTATGGTGGATGGGTTGCTCCTTATGATGACGAAGTTTCTGGTAAGATATTGGAAAGGCTGCTAAAACCTGCTGATTATCTTTTAGGAAGAAAAACATTTAAGATCTGGGAAAGCTACTGGCCCGCACATGCAGAAGTTTGGCCAGGTATCAATGATGGCACAAAATACATCATGTCTACAACCGTGAGTAAGTCAGATTGGCGAAACACCGTTTTCATCAAAAGCCTGGAAGAGATAAAAAAGCTCAAAAATTCAAATGGCTCCGACATTCAAGTTTGGGGCAGTGGTGAGCTCATCCAGTTGCTGCTGAAGAATGATCTGGTGGATGAACTCTGGCTTATGATTCATCCATTGACTCTTGGTGAAGGAAAAAAATTATTTGTCACTGGTGCAATTCCGGCAGCATTCACTTTAGTAGAAAGTATTGTTACTCCAAGCGGAGTAATTATTGTCAATTACAAGCGAGCTGGAGAAGTCAAAACTGGTACTGTTGGAGCGTAAAGAGAAAATAATTTTATATAGAGGATGATAGAGCTGATGATGAGTTCGTCAACTCTATCACATATTTCAAATTGTTTTTAGTCAATTAATACAGCAGTGTTAAGCATCCTTCTATGAATGGCTGCACCCAGATGATTGCAATCCTGATCAAGTACCAACGTAAAATGTTTTTCAGCTTCAGGCCACTTTCCATTGTTAAGCCCAAGATATCCAAGAGCGATCAGGTAGTGGCAATGGATTTTGTTTCGAATATTCAGATCTTGATCGAATACAAGAAGGTCTGGTAACGACACAGCAAAATAATCTATTCTGATTACATCATCCATGTGCTCTTTTCCAAAGGCAATAAGACGATTAAATATTTGTTCTGCCTTTGTTGAGTTACCTAGCTTTTTCCAGGCAAGACCTTGATAGAAAATCTTGTCGGGCTGTTGATCATTATAGTAAACGGCCTGAACCGGCTCACTTAATCCAACGGTAGCCTTTGCAAAAAATGTTTTCGACATCTCGGCAACATTGAGATGTTCATAACAGCATCCCTTCAGATAAAAGATGTCATTCTCCTGCGCTCCATACAATTTTCCCTCGGCGAGATTGTGCGGATAAGTTTCTGCTTGTTCAAGTAATTCTAATGCGTCATTGTAACGATCTTCCCCAATAGCTTTCTTGGCGAGTTCGATATGACTGATTAAATATTGTCCCACAACTTTTCCTTCTCCACCCTCCCACGGATGGAATTGTCTTTCTGCTATTAACTGTTTTGCCTTTTCGAAATTTCCAATCTGATTATAAAGGGTGATCCGCTCAAGGTACAGGTCATCGCGATCTTCAGTAAGAGTTGAGTGCTTCTCGAGTAGCCCCAGTCGTATTTCATGGGCTACGTTCATTTTTTTGTATAATTGATCGAGCTCCATCAGCACGCGGGCATCTCTTGTGTCGAGTGCAAATGCTTGCTCTAATGACTTTAACGCTTTCGATGGATTATTCTGCTTATTATGATAGGCTAACGCCAGGTTTCTATGCACCGTAGCAAAACCAGGATTCAGTGTTGCTGCTTTTTCCCATGCCTCTATGGCTTCAGTATATTGACGATTTGCATACCAGAAATTACCGAGATAATAAGGCGCAAATGCATCGGTAGGA
>DATCRE010000356.1:0-8973 GCA_036569145.1 Cyclobacteriaceae bacterium | reverse complement strand
GGCAAAGATGACTGACAATATATTTAACAGTGCATTGACAGTAGCGCATTCTGGTCATGGTTTAAATTTTACTTCACAAACAACATATCAATCTAACTACCGATACTACGATAAACCAATGGATGCTGACTTCTCTCCTATCGATGGTATTACAGTTATTAATAATTATGGCAAGAAATGGAACACCGTAAAAGTAGCCACACAAGAATTTAAATTCACTTCGCCTGCTAACACATCAAGTCCTTTAAAATGGACTGTCGGAACGTATATGTATTATCAGAAGAGTCCGGTTAAACAGACTATACGATATGGTGCAGATGCGAAACCCATTGCTGGCGATTCATTGTTCTCAACAATCAACACAACAAAATCTACTAACGCTGGCATTGCTTTCTTCGGACAAACGTCTTATACATTTTTCAGTAAGCTGGAATTTACACTGGGCATGCGTTATGATTATGAACATAAAAAATCAAGTGTGGTTGGAGAGTATCAACATGATCCAGATCCGAATCCAATTGCTGCTTATACTCAGTCTGATGCTGGCTCTGGTTCTTATGGCGCTCTTTCTCCTAAGGGAACTGTTGCATATCATTTAACAGATTACAGCCAGATCTATGGTACATATAGCAGAGGTTTCAGAACAGGTGGACTCACGCAGTTAAAACTTGGAGAACCTCTTCGCACTTACAAACCTGAATACAGCAACAACTTTGAAGTTGGTTCGAAAAATGTATTTTTAAATAATCACCTGCAGACCAACTTTTCAGTTTTCTATATTGATGTTACCGATGCACAGGTGCCTACTTTAGTATTGCCGGATGCTATCACAGCTATTAAAAATACAGGATCATTAACAAGCAAAGGTTTTGATTTTGAGCTCGCTGCAACACCTGTTAGAGGATTACAGATTGATTATACGTATGGCCTCAATAAAGCAACATACAATTCATTACGTTATGCTCAATATGGACAGGAGCTTGATTTGAAGGGCAAGCATCAAATCTATACACCTGCCTCTACTTCAATGCTGGCATTGCAATACCAGGTTGGTGTTGGCTCATCACAAGACATTAAAATTTTGGTGCGTGGTGAGTGGATGTATTTCGGGAAACAATACTTTGATCTGTCAAACACCATTTCGCAATCTTCTTATAGTTTATTAAACACCCGCTTTGGTGCTGCTTATAAAAATATTGAAGTAATGTTCTGGGGTAGAAATCTTACAGACAAAAAATACATAGCATACGCTTATGATTATGGACCTACACACCTGGGCAATCCGTTAACATACGGCGTTACTGCAAGAGTTTCTTTTTAATTAATAGATTTTTTAGGTTTACTAAATTCAAAAGGCGCTGGAGATATCTTTAGCGCCTTTCTTTTTTATTTCATACTTTATATAACTCAAACAGGTCAATTCATTGTTGCAAAGCTTCTTCTATCTTGGTATTTGGTTCGACATGAATTAACACATGTCCCAGCTCCGGGATTTCATGCCTCAACGTATCCTTAAGTTTATGAGCAATGTCATGTCCCTGTTTTACCGTTATGCTGGCATCAACAATCGCATGCAAGTCAACGTGATACTTCATGCCTGCCTTTCGAATAAAACATTTTTCTGTATCAATGATTCCATCTACGGTGAGGGAAATTTTTCGGATTAAAATAATCAGGTCGTCATAAAGATGCTCGTCCATGATTTCGCCGAGTGCAGGTCTGAAAATGAGATAGCAGTTATAGACAATAAAGCCCGAAGCAAAGAGTGCAGCCCAATCGTCGGCAGCTTCGTATCCTTTACCAAAATACAATGCAACTGAAATACCGATGAATGCTGCTATCGATGTAATGGCATCGCTCCTATGATGCCAGGCATCGGCTCTTAATGAAGAGCTTCCTGTTTCCTTACTTCTTCTCATTACAATTCTGAAAGAAATTTCTTTCCAGATTATAATAGCTCCAAGAATTAGTAGCGTAAATGGTTTTGGCAGTTCATGCGGTGTGTTAATATTTTGAATGCTTTCATACGCAATAACAGTAGCAGATATAATTAAAAACCCAACAACCATAAATGTAATCAGCGGTTCAATGCGACCATGACCATAGGGATGGTTTTTATCGGCAGGTCTATTGGCATATTTGAGTCCGAATAATACGAGAAGAGATGAAAAGATGTCAGCTGTTGATTCGATAGCATCGGCAATGAGTGCGTATGAATTTCCCAGGTAGCCAGTTAACCATTTTATAATCGCTAATACAGCATTACTTGCAATACTAAAATAAGTCGCTTTTTCAGCTGTCTTTTCGTGAGTCATGTTTGTAGCTTAGTGATACAAATAACGCATCACGAAATGAAACTTCCTACCAGAGAGGTTATTTCACAGAGGTACACAGAGAAGCACAGAGGTACACGGAGTTTTTGATTTGAAAAAGTATCACCTGTCTATATTTCTCTGTGTAACTTTGTGCTTCTTCGTGCAAAACTTTCAGAAGCTGGTTTTATACCAACTTTAATTCCATCTTCACATCGGCTGTTGTAAATGGTGAGTTCTCAACGGGCACGTGAGCAAATCCATATTTTTCATATAGTGATAGTGCCGCTCTGAGTTGATGATTAGAGAATAGTATGAGTTTCGTTGCTTTCAATTCAATAGCTTTTTCTTTACAACGATCCATCAGCATTTTGCTGATACCCATCTTGCGAAAGTTTTTATCGACTGTCATTTTGGCTAGCTCATAAACACCTTCATGTTCTTTCATGATAGCGGCCGAGCCAACAATCTGGTTGTTATATTTCGCGAGGTAAATAAAACCACCTGCATCAAGAATTGTTGCGCGCGGCGCATCCAGAATTTGCAGGTCGTGCGATTCTGTTAAGTTGTATTGATCAAGCCACTCCGCATTCAAAGCTCTGAATATGGGTTGATGCTGATCTTCATATTCAATTATTTCTATTCCATCCATAATTGATCTCATTTAAGAATTTATTCTACACTTACGCAATATCATAAATTATGGTTGAGATTTTTAGGATAATCATGTTCAGCGTCAAATTTGGATTAACTTTGTCTTGATTATGTCTCTGTTTGTAACATCACTAAATTCCGGAAGCAATGGCAATTGTTACTATGTAGGTAACGAGAATGAAGCTGTGCTTATTGACGGAGGCATTTCCTGTCGCGAAACAGAGAAGCGTTTAAAGCGACTGGAGTTATCGATGAAAAAAGTTAAAGCGATTTTTGTTTCACATGAACATGGTGATCACATTCACGGTGTGCCGTCGCTACAGAAAAAACATAATTTGCCGGTTTACATTACGGAGAAAACTTTCCACAACAGTCACCTGCCGCTAAGCGAAAAACTTACGTTTCCGTTTCAGACTTATACTCCAATTCGCATTGGTAATCTTACTATTCTTCCATTTCCAAAACGACATGATGCCGTTGATCCGCACAGTTTCATTATATCGAATGAATCTGTTAAGGTTGGTGTCTTTACTGATATTGGCCGTTCATGCGAACATGTAGTGAAGCATTTTCAGCAATGCCATGCTATATTCCTGGAATCGAATTACGATGAGGAGATGCTGGAGAATGGACGATACCATATTTCATTGAAGAATCGTATTCGTGATGGATACGGACACTTATCAAATAAAGAGGCGGCACAATTGCTGATTGATCACAAGCCTCCGTTTATGACACATTTGTTTTTATCGCACCTATCAAAGAATAACAATACGGCTAAAATTGTTCATGATCTGTTTACGAAGATCGCAGGCAACACTGAAGTGATCATAGCCCCACGCGACAAAGAGACGAAGGTGTATCAAATACAAAACATACCAGGATTTTCTGACGGTGTTATAGCAAGACCCAAACGCTTACGCCTGGCAACGCAGTTATCTCTTTTTTAAAAGCAAGTTATTCTAAGCAGCAGCCATCGCCTTCGTTACCTGGCGATAGATGTAAGTATGATAAATATGTCTGCGGGCAAATCGATCAGGTGTATCTGAATTCAGAAACTTGTTATAGACGTTGTGGGGAACACCGAAGTACTCGTAAACACTGCCATCTAAAAAATTAATCTGCAGTGTTTGAGATTTGTACAAAAAGTCGCGAATGCGTGAACCTGTAATGAAAGCCGTGTACTCTTCTTGTGCCTGTTCACGAGTCTCAGGTGCAATGCTCACCAGGAAGTGATAAGCCTCAATAAAGGTTTTACTTTTTTCTTCAGCGTGAAGCTTTTCATCGTCGTTCTGAAATTTATCAGGATGCCAGTCCTTCATAAAGTTTCTGTAAACGGTCTTCAATGCTTTTAGATCGGCTGTTTTATCAACGCCAAGCAACTTTCGGTATTCGGCTATTCTTTTCATTCGGGTGCAAAAGTAGGGCTTTATCCCATCGATTTCAAATCTGATTCTAAATTTGGTCATCCAGATCATTACCCCAATAATATTGTTTCATGGTACACAGTCGCGGACTACCACGCACGTAAATCTACTTTACAGTTCATGAATAATTGTGAACTTTTAAAACAGGATTAACTGATTCTTCTTTATGCATGCTAAAACTTTTATAATAGCTTTTATATTACTAAAGGTTTGCTTTGCTTTCTCCACCTGCTTTGCACAAGCCAGAAAGAAGACAAAACCATTTCATGTTATTGCATTCTTTACTGCAAAGAACGATCAGGCTCATATCAGTTTTGTGCATCAGGCAAACAAATGGTTTCCTTCTGTTGCAACGAAAAACAATTTCACCTACGACACCACCAGCAACTGGAATAATCTGAATGAAAAATTTCTTTCAAACTACCAGGTAGTTTTATTCCTGGATACCAGACCTGAAGCACCTGAACAACGTGAGGCTTTTAAAAAATATATGGAGAATGGTGGTGCATGGATGGGCTTTCACTTTGCTGCTTTCGCGCTCACTCCTTCTGATTATCCTCAGAACTGGGATTGGTATCATGAAGAGTTTATTGGTGCTGGTCAGTTTAAGAGTAACACGTGGAGACCTACCTCCGCTTTACTTCGTGTTGAAGCTCCTTCACATCCGTCGATGGCTGGCTTACCTCAAACATTAAAGACAGCTCCTAACGAATGGTATCGTTGGGAAAATGATCTGAAGAAAAATTCAAACATTACAATTTTGTTATCGATCGATACGACAAGTTTTCCATTAGGTACAGGTCCCAAACCTGATGAGATCTGGCACGAAGGTTATTGTCCCGTTGTATGGACCAACACAAAGTATAAAATGATTTATGTTAACATGGGACATAATGATATTGATTATGAACACGGCACTAACAAAGAGTTATCAAACTCCTTTGATAGTGATGTTCAGAATAAATTTCTAATCACGTCATTGCAATGGCTTGGAGATGGTAAATCAAAACCATCTATGAAGAAGAAGTAACAAGTGTATACTTAGCCTCTCTTCATTATCCTGAATGGAAAGGTGAGAATAGAACCTACAAGATTAAATACCAGGCTAAGTGTTAATCCGGCAATTCTAAAGGGCAGTAGCAACAGCCATAAAATTGGAAACAGGATAATAATCAGCAAGGCCAATGGCCAGCACACGATAAACAGAAAGCACCAAAGAATTAAAGCCAGGAACGTTCTCATATAATTTTATGGTAATTGTTAAGTAGCATCAACACTTCAATTATCAAACCAGATAGTAATGCTATGAAAAGCAGCCGATTACCTTGATGCCTGGTGCAACTTTATCCGAATCTGTACAGCCTTGTGAACGACTCTGTACACCTTTATTAACTGCATGATGAATGTCTACTTATCTATGGTATTTAAGAGGATGTAATCTCTATAGCAAAAAAATTGTTTCTCCGGTTTTTAAGCCTTAATTTAATACGAGGATCCTTAACGTGAAGAAGCCCTCTATACATATTCCCATACCAAAACTTCCGCAGCGGAATGGAATGATTCTTTTGGTGCTGGTCATTTCATCTTCTTTCTTTCTGATTCTGATCAATTATTTTACCATCAAAACATTATCGGCCGTGCGGGCTTATACCAGCGGTGAGTCAAGGTATTCTAAAGGACAAAAAGATGCTGCCCGTAATCTGATCATGTACATCAATACGGGTGACTCTCTTTACTGGCAACCATTTGAAGAAGAGTTGCGCGTACCTATTGGTGATAGCATTGCTCGTGTAGCATTATCAGGTGGAAGCACAGATGATAAACTTATTAAACAAGGTTTTCTCGCCGGACGAAATCATGCTGATGATCTCGACGACATGATCTGGCTCTTTCGAAACTTTCACACCATTTCTTTCATGCGAAATGCAATCCGGATCTGGAAGGCTGGCGATGTTACCATTGGTGAAGAGTATAATCTCGGTAGTAGTATAAAACAACATATTGACGCTGGCACATTAACGGAAGAGCAAAAGAAAATCTACATTAAAAAAATTAATGAGATAACTGTCTCACTTACCAAACGCGAACGTGCATTTTCTGACACGCTGGGCTCCGCCAGCCGAAAGATTAATACCTACCTGTTTCTATTTAACATCATCATGACGGTGCTTATTATCGGTGGTTCAAGCATGTATTCAAGTGTCATGATAAGACGACTGCGTAACAAGAATCAGGAGTTGCTGCATACTAACCAGGAGTTAGATAAATTTGTTTACAGTGCATCACATGATCTGCGTTCACCCATCACTTCTGTTAAAGGTTTAATAGAAGTTGCCGGGTATGAGAAAAACATAGAGCAGATTAAACATTATCTCACTTTAATGAATAAAAGTCTTGACAAGCAAGATCAGTTTATTCGCGACATCATCGATTTTTCTAAAAACAAACGCGATCATATTCTGCTGGAGGAAATAAATCTGAATTCACTTATCGACAAAGCGCTTGCATTCAACCAGCGTCATAATCACGATGGCAAACCTGTTGCTGTCAATAAAGAAATTCATGTAAGCAGGATCATAGGAGATGTTTTGCGATACAGAATTATTTTTAATAATCTGATTTCAAATGCTATCCGATACAGAGATCCTGAAAAGGAAAGTTTTGTATCCATTAAAACATACTCTGCAAAAGACTCGCTGATGATTGAAGTTTCGGACAATGGTGTTGGAATTAAGAGCGATGATTTAAACCGCATCTTTGAAATGTTTTATACCATCGCAAATAACAAGGGCGCAGGACTTGGCCTTTATGTAACTCAACAAACTGTGCTCAAGCTAAGAGGCACTATTAAAGCAGAATCAAAAATTGGTATTGGCAGTACGTTTAAAGTAAGTATACCCCTCTATTATGCAACGATCATGTAAATTTATTGTTATCGACGATAATGAAATTGACCGAATGGTTACTAGTCTTCTCATTCAACGCAACCTCGGTGAATCGGATATCATTCTATTGAATAGTGGAGCAGATGGAATCGATTGGCTGAAGCGACATAAGCATAACGTGACGAAAGAAATTATTATTCTGCTGGATATTAAAATGCCATTAATGGATGGCTTTGAGTTTCTGGATGAGCTGGATGATTTCGATGAGTCGCTTAAGAAATCTATTTTCGTGTTTCTGCTTTCCTCCACACTTGACCCAACTGATATTAACCGTGCAGGAAGACACAAACATGTTAAAACACTTTTAAGCAAGCCGTTAATTACTGACGAGCTTAACAATGCCCTTAACGCACTCTGAATTTCTTTACTGTTTGCCAACCTAATTGTTACTCGTACTTAGGTTGTTGTTGAGAAATAAAAGTGCTAAGCCCCATAGACGCCTGGGCAAGAGCTTTCATTGTTTCAACAACTGCCCGACCTGCACTTCGGTAGGAGTACCTGTAAATTTCAGTATTCGTAAACTGAACCAGAATAAAATCTCTTCCAATCTTATAGCCTGTCACGCCGGATGTCTTTCCGCTTCTGCTGCTGTAGGGTGTCATAATAAGGTTTACTTAATAATATTTTAATATAGCGTCGTCTTCTCTAAGATACACATGTCGACGATGTTGTGCAACCATCGAAATACTGAAATTATTGTGCGCTACTTCCGGGTATAATTTTTGGCGCTTAAAGGTATACTTGCTAAGTTACCCATCCATTTAAAAAACAGTAATGGATACCTTTACCATCATCACCACGCTGGTTTCAATCAGCGCTTTGATATCCTATCTCAATAATCGTTTTATCAGGCTGCCAGGTACCATCGGTGTCATCGCCATTTCAGTAATTTTATCGGCCTTGATCTCTGTTTTCGGTAAAACAATTCCACAAACATTTGACTTCCTGGCTGAGCTCACCAACAGCATCGACTTCTCTAAAACATTACTTGATATCATGCTGGGATTTCTGCTGTTCGCCAGCGCCCTGCATTTTGATTTCGAAAAACTAAAACAGCAACGGTGGCCGGTATTTATCCTGAGCACCATCGGCGTAGTAGGTTCTACCATGATCTTCGGATTTTTATTATACGGTGCTACCTATCTTCTATCAATCGATCTTCCATTAATTTATTGCTTGTTGTTTGGTGCACTCATCTCACCTACTGATTCTGTTGCTGTCATGTCAGTATTGAAAAAAACCAAACTTGCGCCATCACTCGAAACCATTATTGGTGGTGAGTCATTATTTAACGATGGTGCTGGCATCCTCATGTTTGTGATCCTGAGCGAAATTGCAGAGCAGTCAAACGTATTTAGTTTTCATCATGCCTTTGAACTTTTTATTCATGAGGTTTTCGGCGGACTTGTTCTGGGTGTAGCAATGGGATATTTAGCATACCGAACTATGCGCTACATAAAAGATTTCCAAACTGTTTTGCTGGCTTCCATCTCTGTTGTGATGTGTATATCCGTTATTGCAAATAATGTTCATGTATCCATACCATTGGCAGCAGTTTCAGCAGGTCTGGTCATTGGCAATACTACACTGGGGGCCAAAACATCAACTCAACTGCAAGACTATCTGCATCGTGTA
>DATCRE010000355.1:0-8721 GCA_036569145.1 Cyclobacteriaceae bacterium | reverse complement strand
ATATAACCGTAACCGCCAAAGGAGGATGCAGAGATGTTTCATCCTCGTTTCATATTAATGCTGTTCCATATCCTGATGATGCTACAGATCTTACAGGCCCAACCGAAATTTGTGACGGCACGTCCGTTACATTTAAAACTTCAGCGATCAATAACATCACTTCTTATGAATGGCAGATACCCGATACATTCACACCTAACGGTGTGATACATTCAACAGATAATTTTATCACGGCAAAAGTGCAGTCACAAGGTTTAAGAACCGTGAGTGTCAACGGCATAAACAAATGCGATCAGAAAGGAAACGATAAAACACTGGAAGTACAGACCTGGGATAAAGTCCCGATACCCTTTCTCAAAAGGATGCCATGCGACAGAGAAATTGTTTCATCAGAAAACGAAAACATAGAATGGTATAAAGACGGAATTCTGATACCCGATTTTAAATATGATCATTTTCCGGTGCTGGATTCAGGAATCTATCAGGTAAGAGTAAGTAATTTTTGTAATGCAGAAAAGAGTAATACAGTAAAAGCTTATCCATTATATGAATCACAACTTAGCGTCCCCAATGTCATCACACCCAACGGCGACGATAAAAATCAACACTTTGAATTAGAACCATCATTGAGGGGTTCGTCTCTTTCCATATTCAATCGCTATGGCAAGAATGTATTTGAATCACCTAACTATAATAACAAATGGATGGGCGAAGACTTGCCAATGGGCGTTTATTATTATCTCATCAATAACTCGTGCTTGACAAAACCTCTTCGTGGGTGGATACAGCTATTGCATTAACGGATAACCATCTCACTTAATCTGTGAAGCCAGCACAGCAATACCTTCTTTAAAAGTATGTGGCTCATAACCCAGATCTTTTCTGGCTTTATCAATAATGAAACCTGTTGTCAATGGTCTGCGTGCTGTTTGCTTGAACTGCGTTGAATCAGTTGCTTTGATGAGTGATTTGTCAAGCTTAAAATATTCCGCTGTTTGAATAGCGATGTCGTAAGGACTTAGGAAATCTTTGCCTGAAATATTATAGATGCCTGTTGCTTTTTTCTTTGCCGCCAGGTAACAGCCCATTGCTAAATCTTCAGCGAGGGTAGGAGTGCGCCATTGATCGTTAACAACCTGGATGGTTTTGCCCTGCTCAAGACTGTTCTTAACCCAAAGCACGATATTTGAACGACTCATATCATTCGTAATGCCGAATACAAGCACAGTGCGTAAAATGCTCCAGCTAATATTACTTTTCAATAACAGCTCTTCTGCAGCAAGTTTACTTTCACCATAGTAGTTTACCGGGGCTGGCTTTTCATTTTCATCAAGTGGTCCATGACTGCCATCAAAAATGAAATCGGTAGAGACATGGACAAGATGTACATTGTTTTTGAGACAGGCATGAATGAGATATTTTACCGAATTAACATTTGCGTTCCAGCATGCTTCACGTTCTGTTTCACACTGATCAACATTGGTCATAGCAGCCGTGTTAATAATAACATCAGGCTTGATTTCTCCGACAATTTTATCAACGTCATTGCTGTTTGTAATATCGAGCGATTCATATTCACCACGTGTAATGGGTATAACAGACTTTCCCCGAGCCGTAGCAAACAAGAATACTTCCTTATCTTTTTCAAGAAGAGAAACAAGCTTTTGTCCAAGAAGTCCGTTAGAACCAGTGATCAGTATTTTCATTTGTTGTGTTCGTTAGTTACTTTTTTGATGCTACAGGATAGTGATACCCGTAGAGCTTCTCAATTTTTTTCTTTTTCATTTCCTTAACAGTCACCATCATCCTGATATCACTCTTCGGACGATCAGCCTGATCGCGAGGCTGTGATGCGATTTTGTCAACAACATCAAGACCTTGAATTACTTTTCCAAATACAGTATAACCTCCATCTAAATGTGGAGTGCCTCCTATTGTTGTATAAGCTTTTATTTTCTCAGGAGAGTTAATGACTTTAATGCCTGTTTCTTTTTCAACTCGCGGTGCGAGTGATGTCATCATCTTTTTGAAAGCTGCCTGATCTCCTTTAGAGTAAACCTGGTTAATCGAGTCCTGGAGACTTTTGTTTTTAGGATCTTGCATGAGCTTCGTCATGCCAGCATTGAATTTATTCTGATCGATAGCAATATCTTCTTCCTTATAAATTTTTCCCTGAACAATATAAAACTGACTTCCGCTGGATGCTTTCGTTGGATTTACGGCATCACCCATGCGTGCGGCTGCGAGTGAACCTTTTTCGTGAAATAAATCAGGACTGAACTCTGCATCGATAGTGTAACCAGGTCCGCCATTGCCCAACCGTTGGCCGGGCTTGGCTTTTTTAGATTCAGGATCACCGGTCTGAATCATGAAGCCATCAATGATGCGATGAAATAATATGCTGTCATAATAATG
Organism: Cyclobacteriaceae bacterium; assembly: GCA_036569145.1. GTDB lineage: Bacteria > Bacteroidota > Bacteroidia > Cytophagales > Cyclobacteriaceae > DATCRE01. Next base: position 6,306 of record DATCRE010000355.1, on the reverse strand, counting down.
CTCCTTTGCCAATTTTAAAAAGTTGGCTTTGTGCTTAGGTGTTTCGTCATACAGAATGGCAATGATGTTGCCATATTCTGTTTTAATAGTAACGACTGCATCTTTTTTCTGGGCTTTAATGAATGATGAGCAGAGTGTAAGTGTGAAAACAAGTGCAAGAATTTTCTTCATTGATACAGTGTAATTTTAAGAGGCAACAACCTGATTTCGTATCTCGGCAAGTATTTCACTTCCACCATTTATTAATACTTCATTAGCAACAGCTTCACCCAGTTCTTTAATATCAATAGCAGGTGCAGTTCGTTTTGCTTTCACAATCTTTTTGCCATCGAGAGAAATGATGCCACCTTTTAAGGTAATCATAGCGCCTTCGTAGTGAGCGTACGCGAAAGCTGGTATGCTGCAACCACCCTGAAGTGTTTTTAAAAATGCACGTTCCGCACGAACACAGTCTTCTGTTGTTGAGTGATTAACCCACTCTTCAACAATTTTCTTTTTATCAAAACTTAATTTCTTATGACATTCTATGGCGATGCTTCCTTGCCCTACTGCGGGAACAAAATAGCTGGTTTCGAGTTTCTCAACGGTAAGATCTTCAGACCCCATACGATGCACACCGGCATAAGCAAGAATGAGAGCATCACACTCACCATTTCTTAATTTACTGAAACGTGTCTGCAAGTTGCCTCTGATGGATACTGCTTCAGCATTCGGATAAAAATGTTTCAGGAAAGCAACCCGGCGTGTGGCTGATGTGCCGATGCGTAAATTTCCCTCGGATAGATTTATTTTTTTATTGACGCTTACAATGACATCATTTACCAATTCGCGTTCAGTGAAGGCAATCAACTCAAGCTCTTCGGCTAATTCAGATGAAAGATCTTTGGCGCTATGAACAGCAATATCAATGCTGCCATCAAGAAGTTTGGCTTCAATCTCTTCTGTAAAAACGCCCTTGCTACCAATCTTGGCAATAGACACATCAAGAATTTTATCACCTCGTGTATCAATGGTTACAATCTCAGTCTGATAACCGGAAGGTTTGATAAGACTGGCTACATGTTCTGCCTGCCACAGCGCGAGCTTGCTGCCGCGGGTACCGATGCGAATTGTTTTATTCATAAGTTCCGGTTAGTTTCTTTATTCAACTTACGCATTATGGTTTAATAGTCTGTGATAATTTTAAGGATAAATCCAGGAATATCATTTTAGCGCTACCATTTCTTTCCAGGTGATAGGCGGCATCGTTTATCAGCTTAAATGACTTTTCTACTTTTTCAACATCCATAGATTTGCTGAATCGTTCAATAAAAGCCAGTTCTTCGCCGCGAGTCCTGTTCATGTTTGGAGCATTCGATAAACTCAGTAATGTTTCTCTAAACATGTTGATACTATACGTCATCATATTCTTTTGGCTGAGCTTATCTTTAGCATGGAAATCCTCAGCCATGGTTACTAATGTGAGATAGCTTTTGTTGTAACAACTACGCATCCACTCTATGAAGTCTTTTGAGTTATTGTCTTCCTCATTCTCAATAAGCCTGAGCGCGAAGTTTAAATTTCCCTCGGCAAGCTGTGCTATTTTTTCCGCACGACTTGTCTCAACGCCATTCTTTTGTTGAAGAACAGCAGCAACCTCTTCATCATGTAGTAGTGGAACAGTAACAATTTGTGTTCTTGAGATGATGGTAGGAAGAAGCTTATCAGCCGAATTTGTTACAAGAATGAAATAGGTATGTGGAGGTGGTTCTTCAAGAATTTTAAGAATGCCATTAGCCGCTGACGGATGCATCAACTCCGGTTGCCAGATGATCATCACCTTGTGTGGGCTTTCAAATGGTTTCAGTGAAAGTGATTTAATGATCTCACGACTTTCTTCACGCGAAATAAGAGCCTGCTTGTCTTCACCTCCATAATAATTTGTCCAGTCGTTGAGATTGCCGTATGGTTGCTCAATCAGAAAGGCTCTCCATGATTTTAAGATGTCGGCTTTAAAGCGTTCTTCATCTTTATCACCTTTTACATTGCTCAACGGAAAAACAAAGTGTGTATCGGGGTGAATGAATTTGGCATTCTTTGAACATGCACGGCAAGTACCGCAGGCATCATCACCTCTGTTCTCACAATGGAGGTATGATGCATAAGCAAGCGCTAACGGAAGATTCAATGCTCCTTCTGCACCAACAAAAAGTTGTGCGTGAGCAATGTGACTGCTCTTGGCCGCATCAACCAATAATTTCTTTACGTCTGCAAGTCCGGGTATGTTGGCGAACATCATATTATTTATTCTCCCAGTTTCTGTTTACGGCTGTCATTTCAAATACACGTGTCATAATATCGCGTTCAACATCATCAAACGGAATATTTCTTCTTCCCATTGCTTTTGATGCTGTGATTAAAGCTTTATCTAACTTATACGTAGTAAGTTCTTTAGCGCCCCATCCAAACGATGGAATATAGTTAGGCGGAAATCCTTCACCGAAAACATTTGAAGAAACATCGATAACTGTGCCTGTGTTGAACATCGTATTGATACCACACTTGCTATGGTCGCCCATCATCAATCCGCAGAACAGAAGTCCACTGTTGATATAATCTTGCTGTGCATGACTCCATACTTTCACGGTATCGTAATTGTTCTTCAGATTTGACGTATTGGTGTCGGCGCCGAGGTTACACCATTCACCCATTACAGAGCAGCCCATGAAACCATCATGCGCTTTGTTGCTATAGCCAAATACAACGGAGGTGCTTACTTCGCCACCAACTTTTGAAAATGGTCCAACCGTAACATCACCTCTGATTTTCGCTCCCATGTTAATGTGACCACCTTCGCATAACGCAAATGATCCACGCACGATGGCGCCTTCCTGAATGATGCTGTTCTTGCCAAGATAAATAGGACCTGGCTCAGCATTAATGATAGCAGCGCGAACGTAGACACCATCTTCAACAAAGAGATTCTCTTCGCCATAGATAGCAGTATGTTTATCCTGTATGCCAGCAGACTTTCGTCCTGAGGTAACAAGAGCAAAATCTATTTTAATCTGCTTACCATTTTCACCAAAGATTTTCCAGGTGTGATCTATGAGTGTGACAGCATCGCTATACTCCTGCGTATTGTCATTGCTCATTTCTGCTTTCGGATTTCTGGTGGCTAGCAGAACTTTATCCTTCACCAGGTATTGACCTGATTGAAGAGTCAGGATTCTTGCTACTAATTTTTCGTCGGGGCACAACGCTCCGTTGACGAGCAGATTGTCGTCTTTAGCAACAAGCGGATATTTCTTTTGAAGGTAGTCTTCTGTTTGAAAGGAAGGTTTGGTTTTAAGCCAGCGCTCCCATTTTTCATCAATCGTTAAGATGCCAACTCTGATTTTAGCAGCAGGTCTTGTGTATGTAAAAGGAAGTAGATTAATGCGTATAGCGGGATCGTCGAAGAGAATCAAATTCATCTCTCAAAATTAAAAGATAGGCGACAAGCTACAAGGCCGGGAGGGAGTGATGAGCAGATATTTATGAAATAAAAAAAGGCCATCTGAAACAGATGACCTTCTTGTGAGTTATTGAAAAAGCAATTAAGCTTTCTTTCCGTATTTCTTTTGGAACTTTTCAACACGTCCGGCAGTGTCAACAAACAATTTCTTACCAGTAAAGAAAGGGTGTGAAGCAGAGCTTACTTCCACTTTAATTACAGGATATTCTTTGCCGTCTTCCCACTTGATAGTTTCTTTAGAAAACTGGGTAGAACGAGTTAAAAATTTAGTGTCGCTTGAAGTATCGTGGAAAATAACTTCTCTGTACTCTGGATGAATGCCTTCTTTCATGTTATTTATTGTTTGTCTGCTCACATGGACCAGCCTTAACAAGCCAGTTCACATCAATATTTTCAATTTCCTTAAAAGGAGCGCAAATATAAGCACATCTTCAGTAATTTCAATAGTTGGCCTGTGTTTTTTGGTGCTAAGTCATAAGCTCCGTAATTTGCCCCCTTTAGTATCCGTGAAAATGAAACAATTTACGCTTTTTGCGCTGTGTCTTTTGCCTTTGATCTCATGGTCACAGAGTTCATTTGCCCCTTTAAATGAGGACTATTACCAGAAAATTGATCGTTATGAGGTAAAGGCCGGCCGGATTTATCCCGAGATATTCACGTCGGTGAAGCAGTATAAGCGATCAGCCATTGTAGCGTTCATTGATTCGGTTGAAAAAGATTCTGTTTTCAAATCCAAAGCTGATCTTTTTAATTCAGAATATCTTCACAACGATAGCTGGGAATGGGCTGACGCTGCTAAAAATGATAGTAAAAAGCCTATCCTTAAACGTTTCTACAGGAAGAAATCAGATTTGTATGATGTTTCTATTCCGGAGTTTGATCTTCATGTTAATCCTGTGCTGTATGTCGGCATGGGTAAAGATTCCCGTTTAGGAGACAATCTTTATATCAATACCAGGGGTGTTGAAGTGCGAGGTATGATTGACCGAAAGGTTGGATTTTATTCATACCTAACCGACAACCAGATGCTTCTGCCTTCTTATGTTAATGATCAGATGTCATTGAACTATACGGTTCCTCACGAAGGTTTCTGGAAGAGTTTTAAAAATGGTAAAGCCGTAGATTTCCTGCAAGCAAGGGCTTACATCACGTTCGAGGCTACAAAGCACATCAACATTCAGTTTGGAAACGACAGGAATTTCATTGGTAATGGATATCGCTCTCTGATCTTTTCAGACTACGCACCACCAACTTTGTTTCTAAAGGCCACGGCAAAAGTATGGAAGATAAATTATATGTTTTTGCTCAATAGAATGACAGCAGAAGCTGGCGGTGGTCCGAGTGGCAGTCAACCCACATCGTTAGGGTATCCGGTTAAATATGTTGCCTTTCATCATTTGAGTATCAATCTCGGGAAGAAGTTAAATGTCGGGTTGTTTGAGTCTGTGATTTTTAATCCGAAGGATTCTGTGAGCAACAATAAATTTGAGTATGCATACCTGAATCCGGTTATTTTCTACCGGTCTCTTGAGCAACAAAACGGAAGTAAGGACAATGTTATTCTCGGGATGGACTTTAAGTGGAATGCCGTCAGAAAAGTGTCCCTTTACGGTCAAGTGGTGTTAGACGAATTTGTTCTGTCCCATATTAAAGCGAATGATGGCTGGTGGGCTAATAAGTATGCTATCCAGGGAGGATTAAAATATATTGATGCTTTTGGCGTCTCTAATCTTGACCTGCAGGGAGAAGTGAACATTGTGAGACCTTTTACATATTCGCATAATACGCAGTTTGGAAGTTATTCAAACTTTAATCAGCCTATTGCCCATCCGTTGGGTGCAAACTTTAAAGAAGCTGTGGGTATTTTGCGCTACCAGCCATTGCCAAGACTTAGTGTTACCGGAAAACTGATCCTTGCGCAGGTCGGAAGAGATTCTACTCAAACCGGCGCCTATAACTGGGGTGGAAATATTTTCAGAGATAACTCAAAGGACAGAAATGAACTTGGTAACAAAATTGGTCAGGGCCATAAGAACTCGATTATGTTTGGTTCAGTCTCCATTTCATATATGGTTAAACACAACCTGTTTATCGATCTGAATACCATCATTAGGAAGAGCAAATGTGATCTTGCATTTTATAACAACAACTCGACCATAACTTCACTAGCTTTACGCTGGAATATCCCTCAACGACTTTACGAATTCTGATTTAGATGAAAATATATTTTCGCATTTTAAATTACACGCCAAGACTTGTATCGCGGCTCATTCAATTTTTTATTTATGCATTGTTGGGAGTAATCTTTAGTGCTGCATACCTGGTGTTAGTTATTCCCATGCTAAAGGTTCTTTTTAAAGAGCCCAAGCTTGTGGTTCCGCCAATTCCAGATTTTGAAATATCGTCATCTTTTTTTTCAACACTCTTTAATCATTACTTTATCCAGGTAGCTGTTGATCACGGCAGGGTAGGAGCTTTACTGTTTGTATGTGTTGCTATCATTTTTACAATGATCGTTGCCAATATTTTTAAATATGCCGAACGCATGGTGGCTTCGCGAATGAAGGTTGATGTGGTGAAGAATATGCGCATGCACATTTTTAGAAATGTTTCGCTGCTGCATATTGGCTATTTTAATAATCAGCGTAAAGGCGATTTGATATCGCGTTTTACCAATGATGTTGCAGAAGTGGAGGGAGCCGTTGTAAATAGTTTGAAATCAGTTTTTAAAGAGCCGATTACCATTATTGTTTACATCATCATACTTTTTTCTATTTCTGTTAAGCTAACGCTGTTCACATTAATTGTTC